>JBGPLD010000067.1:0-6429 GCA_041486325.1 Gammaproteobacteria bacterium | reverse complement strand
GCCCCATCCTTGAGCCCGAGGCTGATGAACGGCTCCATCACGGCTACCGCCCGTATGCTCCGCTCGCGTAACGCCTGGTAGCGCCGCTCCGGCACTCCGACGTGCTCGACCACGATTTCTTTCCGCGCGAGCGCTCCCTCGAGAGTCTGAAGAGTCGTATAGTGCGAGCCGGTGCGGTCATTGACGCCGACCGGGACGCCGGCCAGATCGCGTGGCTCCTGAATCGCGTCGTCGAATGAAATGATCGCCTGCGCGGCGACGGCCGGGCGCAACGCCAGGATCTGGCTGCCGCGGGAGCTGCGCTCGCTGCGGTCGATGCCCGCCCATTCGCAGAGGTTGTACACGTCCGCTTTGCCCTGCTCGAAAAGGGACTCTTTCAGGCGCTTGAACGCATCGACGTCGGATGCGTTTCGATCCGAGTACTTGGCCTGGAAGCGCACCTCGATGCCGGCTTTTTCGAAGAGCCCCTCGTCGCGTGCGACGTAGATCGGCAGATCGAATACCGGGTTGTTCGGGGATACTGTGACGACGGGGAGACTGGATTCGTTGGCCATCGCTGCCTCCTGCGGGTATGAGCGAAAATTCTGTACGCAAGCCGGTGAAGTTTAGGCGCTCCGGTGGCGGGAGGTCAATCCGGCGGCAGGCGCTTATGCGCCTGCATCGGAATTTCCGGGTAGACTTTTCATGCTTGTTTGAGCACCAATATCATCGTGCGGGCGGCTCGAAGGAGGACGGCGCAATGAGAATCGGGATACCCGCCTTGAGATTGGGCGCCCTGACGGCACTCGATTCTGCGATCTAGCGATGGCGACCTACGCGATCGGCGACGTTCAGGGCTGTATTGCAGAGCTGAATGCGCTGCTCGGAGCGATCCGTTTCGACCGTGGCAGGGATCGGCTGTGGTTTGTCGGCGATCTCGTCAACCGGGGACCGGCATCGCTTGAAACGCTGCGCTTCGTGCGCGACTTGGGCGAGACGGCGGTGACCGTGCTCGGCAATCACGATCTGCATCTTCTCGCGCTCGCGCACGGACTTGCAAAGGCGCGCGAGGACGACACACTGGAGGAAGTGCTCGCGGCGCCGGATCGCGGCGAGTTGCTCGATTGGCTGCGGCGCCGGCCGATGATTCACCATGATGCAGCCCACGTGCTCGTGCACGCGGGCCTGTTGCCGCAATGGGATGTTTCCAGAGCGAAATTGCTGGCCGCTGAGGTCGAGGCCGAGCTGCGGGGACCCGGACATCGGGACTTTCTCGCCATGCTCTATGGGAGCCGGCCGGACCGCTGGCGCGAGGATCTGCAGGGACCGGACCGCACGCGCGTAATCGTGAATGCCATGACGCGCATGCGCTTTTGCACGGCTGAAGGCGTGATGGAGTTCCAGACCAAGGGCGAGACTGCAAACGCGCCGCCCGGTTATCTGCCCTGGTTCGACGTACCCGGACGAAAAAGTGCGGGGAGCACCGTGATCTGCGGCCACTGGTCGGCGCTCGGCCTGCGAATCACGCCGAATCTCCTTGCGCTCGACTCGGGCTGTGTCTGGGGCGGCAAGCTCACCGCGATCCGCCTGGAGGATCGGCGCCAGTTTCAGGTCCCATGCGCGGCGACTACCGCGCCCGTGAAATACGCTGCGGCGCGGACACGCCGAGCGCCGCGGCAATAGCGGCTTCTGATTTCTCCGCCAAATCTCGCCGCGTCTGGCCGCCGGTGGAAATGGGAGCAAGGAAATTCAGCTCCGCCACCATATGTCGCGTCGAGACAATGGTCCAGACCGATTCTATCAGCGAGGTCTCGCCGACATAGCCTGCCGCATCGGTGTGACGGCCCGCGGCATCCAGATAACGCAGCGCAACGGGCTGCAGCGCGGCGCTGGCATCTATCGCGGGCTGAAACAGGGCTGCGTGGAAGCGCCCAAGGCTGCGCCCGAATGTCGTGGTTCCCTCCGGACAAGCGGCGATCAACACACCGCGCTCGAGCGACCGCGCGACTGCATCGCGTGCGTGCCGCGCCGCGGAACGCTTGCCGCGCTCGATGTAGAGGGTTCCCACGCGTGTGCATAGCCATCCCACGATCGGCCAGCCGCGGATTTCCGATTTTGCGATGAATGTCGCTGGAAAGTTGGCGTCAATGACGAAAATGTCCAGCCAGGAAATATGGTTCAGCGTAAGCATGCAGCGCGCTGGGAGCACTTTTGGCGAGTTAACTTCGCGCACCGACACCGAGACGATAGATAACAGCTTTCTCGACCAGCGGCGCTTGTGTGCGTGCTGCTCGGCCTGCGAAAGTCGCGGATACCGCAGCCACGCGATTGCGAGGCCGCGTGCCAGATGCAGCGCGAGTCGTGCAAGACGGAACAGGCGGGCTGAAAGCGGCGTACGGGTAGCCGCCGAAGGTCGCAGGGATTGTCGCTGGGCCAAGCGGCCATTCTACTTGTTGGCGGCGGGAGCGCTGAACTCTGCCGGGCGACGGTCAAATAAACGGCGCACTCCTTGCGCCCTTGCAGTACTTGCCCGAAAAAAACGGGGCGTCACCCGGTTAACTCCTGCGCGCGACTTCAGATGCACGCGCTTCCCAGGGCGGAATGCGTTGTCTGCTTCTTGGCCGACCGCGCGCAGCTCGCTGCGAGTCCCTTCAATGGAAGCAAGATGTATCCGTGTCAGCTAGTTCTCTTCACAAATCGGTACCGAAATTCTGACGGAATCGGCGCGCGATTTCATCGCGGCTCACCGTATGATTCTGGCCGCCGCGCGCCGCGACTTTTATTGCGCCCATGAGAGCGGCAAGCCTGCCGGTCTTGGGCCAATCGAAGCCCGCGGCGATGCCATACAAGAGACCGGCGCGGTAGGCATCGCCGCAGCCAGTGGGGTCTACGACCTCGGTGGACTTGACGCACGGAATATCAAACCGGTCGCTGCCCGCGTAAATGACAGACCCTTGCGCGCCGCGGGTGAGAACGAGCGCCTTCACCATCCGCGCAAGCGCATCCAGTGTCAGTCCGGTGCGCTCTTCCAGGAGCTTGCCTTCGTAGTCGTTGACAGCGATGTAGCTCGCTTTCTCGACGAAAGCAAGCAATTCCTTTCCCGAAAACATCGGTAGCCCCTGCCCCGGGTCGAACATGAAAGGAATGCCAAGCTCGGAAAGCTCGCGCGCATGCTGAAGCATTCCCTCGCGCCCGTCGGGAGCAACGATCGCCAGGCCCGCCTTCAGCGCGCCAGTGACGTGATTCAGGTGCGAGTGGGTCATCGCTCCGGGATGGAATGCCGTGATCTGGTTGTCGTCCAGGTCAGTGGTGATGAATGCCTGCGCAGTGAGCGTGTTGGGCACCTCGCGCACGCAATCGTGTGCAAGTCCGAGCCGCTCGAACCGTTCGTAATACTGCAGCGCGTCCTCGCCCACCGTGGCCATGATGAGCGGGTCGGCACCGAGCAGTTTCAGGCTGTAGCCGATGTTGCCGGCGCAGCCGCCCAGCTCGCGCCGAAGTTCCGGCACGAGGAAGGCAACGTTCAGAATGTGAATTTGCTCCGGCAGGATGTGCTCCTTGAAGCGGCCACGAAACACCATGATGTTGTCGTAGGCAATTGAGCCGCAGATCAGGATGCGCATGGAGAGCTTTTTACCATATACGTTTACCGGCGAAGTCCTTTGAAACGTCCTTCAGAATTGTGCCGACCCGCTTGAACGGAGCGGCGAACGCACCTTTCGGCGGAAAATTGCAGGCGATGCCGACAGGGCTGCCGCGCAGAGTGACGCCAGCCATGATTGTTCTTCCCTCTGGAAAGCTGCGAAGCATAGTGGAAATTAACCAGTGCGGCAGCGCCGTTCTTCCATCCACTACGGATAGAAGAGATAGACTCGATAACCAGCTGCTTTCAACTCTGCGGCTTCGATATAAACCCTGACCTGGAGTTCGCTTCCTGGCGCGAATCCGGCATCCACGCCCGTGCCCCGCGGGAGATATTGTTGCGGCATCAGCACCCTCCGCGCCACGGTCTGGTCTTGCGCGTTGGTAAGCGCGAGTTCAAGCGCCGGCAATTCCTGAACAAATGCGGCGCGATTCCTGAGCGTTGCCGAGAAAACCAATACCTTGGGATTGGCGCCGTCGGCCTGAAGGTCCGAAGCTTCGATGCCGAGCAGTTCGGAACGGCGCGGCAGCGGCACCTCGCAACCAAGTTCCAAGCAGATTTGCTGGATCAAGGGCTTCGCTTGCGGCAGGGTCAGCGCGAGTTCTCCCCGGTATCGATAGGCGCCTTGGGCGACAAGCGCAAGGAGCGCCAAGGCACTCGCCAGCCACCAGAGCCGGCTCTGACGCCTGCGCGGCGGCGGACCGAAGTCGGGCGACACGGAATTCGCGGTTCCCTCAGTCTCGAGCATAGGCGCAACGGTTTTTCCGGACAGCGATTGTCGCGCCAGCCTGGATACGTCCGAAGCACCGGATTCGCGCGTAGCTTCGACATTCCCCGCCGCTACGGCGGCCGGATCCGGTACCCGGATAGCATGGGCGTGGAACACGGCGCCGCAGCGCCCGCAGCGAACCCGCCTCCCCCGCGCCTCAAGTTGCATCTGAGTCACGCGAAACGCGGTTGCGCAATTCGGGCAGCGCGTGATCATGCTCAAAAGCGCACTCCCGACAGGCACGCCCATTCCTCCGCTAAGATGGGCGGTCCGAAAGCGATCCAGGCCGCGTAGCACTCCTCCACTTCCTTGGCTTGCGGCGCGAGGATGCCCGAAAGCGCGAGCCTACCGCCGCGCACGCAATGCGAAGCGAGCAGCGGTGCAAGCACCTTGAGCGGATTGGCGAGGATATTGGCAACCACAAGATCGGCGGAGAGCCTGTGCGGCACGGGGGGTTCGAAGAACTGGCCTCCAACGCCATTGCGCACGGCGTTGGCGCGGGCCGCCGATACGGCGTTAGCATCGATATCGACGCCGACTGCGCGGCGCGCACCTAGCTTCAGCGCGGCGATGGCTAATATACCGGAACCGCAGCCGTAGTCGAGCACCGTCTCGCCGCCGGCGACCGTGCGCTCGAGCCATTCGAGACACAGACGGGTGCTCGGGTGGCAGCCGGTGCCGAACGCAAGTCCTGGATCGAGAACCAGGTTGATCGCGTTCGGATCGGGTGGAACATGCCATGAAGGTACAACCCACAGCCGCGCGGATACGCGAATCGGGGCAAACTGGTCCTGGGATTTCTTCACCCAGTCTTCATCGGCTACTGAGCGCATCTCGTACGCTGGTGCCGCTATGCCGGCTGCAACGCAGGCGCGGCTTAGCAATTGTTCCGGGTCGTCGTCGCGTCGGCACAGGGCCATGAGCTTGAGCCGCGGCCATGCGGCGATCCCGTCAGATTCTGCAAGAAATGAAGTTTCCTCCGGTGTCCCCGGGGGGGCTACATCGCCGCTCACCGATAGTGCGCCCGCTTCCAGAAGCGTATCGCTCAGGCGATCGGCTTCACCTGCGTCAAGTTCAAGGATTAGCGCGGTAAAGGTCACGCTTCCCGGTCCGCTACTTCCCGGCGTCGCGCTTCTTCTGCTGGGCGAGCTTCTGCTCGAGATAATGAATACTCACCCCGCCTTTGATCACGCGGTTGTCGAGGAGCAGTTCCCGGTGCATAGGAATGTTGGTCTGTATGCCCTCGATCGCCATCTCGGAGAGCGCGATTCGCATGCGACGGATCGCCTGGTCGCGATCGGCGCCGTAGGCGATGACCTTGCCAATCAGGGAATCGTAATTAGGAGGCACGGCATAGCCCTGGTAGATATGCGAGTCAACGCGAATGCCCGGCCCGCCCGGCGGATGGTAGGAGGTGATCCGCCCCGGCGAGGGCGTGAACTTGACCGGGTCCTCGGCGTTGATCCGGCACTCGATGGCGTGGCCGCGGAATTCCACGTCCTTCTGCCGCACCGATAGCTTTTCGCCGGCGGCGATCCGGATCTGCTCCTGCACGATGTCGATGCCGGTAATCATCTCGGTCACCGGGTGTTCGACCTGGATGCGAGTGTTCATCTCTATGAAGAAAAACTCGCCGTCCTCGTATAGGAATTCAAACGTGCCGGCGCTGCGATAACCTATCTTGCGGCAAGCCTCGATGCAGCGCTCGCCGATACGAGCGCGCAGTTTCGATGTGATTTCCGATGCGGGGGCCTCCTCCATTACTTTCTGGTGACGCCGCTGCATCGAGCAGTCACGCTCGCCAAGGTAGATCACGTTTTTGTGTCCATCGGCGAGTACTTGCACTTCGATGTGACGCGGGTTCTCGAGGTATTTCTCTATGTATACGGTAGGATTGCCGAACGCGGCCTGTGCCTCAGCGCGGGTAAGATTTGCGGCACTCTTCAGCGCGGCCTCGGTGTGCACCACGCGCATGCCGCGCCCGCCTCCACCACCCGCCGACTTGATAATCACCGGGTAGCCGATTTTTCTCGCTATC
>JBGPLD010000066.1:0-6501 GCA_041486325.1 Gammaproteobacteria bacterium | reverse complement strand
GGCAGATCGCAGCAGATCGGCTGCCCCTTCCTGCCGGTTCCGAACCGTCGCCAGAGCCTGCTCCTGGGCGACCCGTGTCTCGAGCGCCTCTTGCAGCTGGATTCGCAAGCCTCGGTCATCGATGCCGGAAAGTTCGGCCTGTAACTGGTCCAGACTTCCTGCAGCTCCTTGCACTTGTTCAAGTAAAATATTACATGATCTCTCTATATCGCTGATTTTATTTATATACTCCTTTTCCAAAAACCCTGCTTCCTGGAGCGCCCGTTCAGCCTGCTGCAAGGCCCTGCGTTGTGCCTCCAAGTTGCGCTCCCCGGCATCGTGCTCCTCCCGAGTTGCATCCAGGGTTCGGTAAAGCTCGTCTATCTCTTCCTGATGCCGCTCCAGGCGCGCCTCGGCGCCAGACCGGTTGGCGAGCTCCTGGGCATTTTGGGCGGCAATCTCGCCCAGTTCTCGCTCAATCTGCCGGCTGCGTTCCTCGTATCGCTCCTGTCCCTGCGAAAGCTTGAGATTCTCCAGCTGGCGCTCGTGGTGGCGCTGCTTGAGCGCTGATCCGGCAACACGCAGCTTGGCGAGGCCTTCATCGTGCTCGGCGAGAGAACGCCCGAGCTTCGAGAGCTCCTGCTCCGCGGACTCGATCTCGCTCTTGCGCCTGTGCGCTTCGGCGCTCAATGCCTCGATTTCCCGCTGGCGGGCGAGAATGCCGGTATCGGCCGGGTCTGGCGCGTGAAAGCTCACGCCGTAGCGGCTGAACTGGTGGCCCTCGCGATTCACGAGCACGGCGTGCGGCGACAATCCCATGCGGGTCATGAGCCGTGGCACTCCCTCCACGGCGTAGTAGGGCAGCAGCCATGCCGTAACCACCCCGCGCACGCCGGGCTCAGAGGCGGTCACGTAGTCCGCCAGCGGCTTCAATCCGCTTTCACGCTCCGCCTTTGTTTCCGCGCCCGGCGTAAAAACGCTGACCCTGGCGGGCGGCGGATCATCAAGGAGCCGCTGCAGCAACTCGGGATCGGACATCTCCAGCGCGTGCAATCGCTCGCGCAGGGCCGCTTCGACCGCCGCCTCCCAGCCCGGCTCGACACGTATCTTCTGCCATAGCCGCGGCTTCGACGCGAGCGCGTGCCGGCCGATCCATTCCTGGATCTGGCCGTTCTCCTCAACCTGGTTCTGGATTTTCTGCAGCGTCAGAAGCCTGCCATCCAGGGCCGAGAATTCGCGCTCCAGGGTCTGCAGTTTCTCCGTCGCCGCCTGACGGCGTTCCTCCAGATCCGCGCGTGCGCTTTCGACCTGGGCCGTCAGCGTTTCCTGGCGGGCAAGCTCTGCGCTGCTTTGCGCCAGGTCCTGCGCCAGACGCGCAAGGAGCCCGGAATCCGGAGCATCCAGCTCCGAGCGCTCGGCGGACAGGCGTTCTTCGCGCTGCTCCAGCCCCTGAAGTGTCTTGCCGGCATGGGCAAGATGCGCCTGTTCCAGCTGGAATGCCTGCTCGGCCTGCGCGATGCGCTCCCGCTCTCCGGCAATGCGCCCCTGCAGCAATCTGAACGCCTGCTCGGCCTGTGGAAGCTTCACCTGCTCCTCGCCAAGGTTCTGCCGGGCCCTCTCCAGACCCTCGCGTGACTGCGCCAAGCGCTCCTGCCAAGTCCGCGCCGCCTCCCGCAGTTCCGATTCCTGGCGCTGCCCGGTGTCGTGCTGAGCCCTCGATTGCGCAAGCTGCGTCTCAAGCCGCTGCCGGGTTTCGGCCACGAACCGGATCTCTGCCTCCAGCCGAGAAACTTCGGCATTCGCGCCATAGAGCCCGCCCTGGGCTGCGTTGAGCGCGTCACCGGCAGCGTAGTGGTCTGCGCGGGCCTGCTCGAGTTGGCGCTCGATTTCCCTGAGTTGTGCGATCTCGGCCTCGAGCTCAGTCGCGCTTTTCTGGACTTCTCGCTCGTGGCGCTGGGCCTCGGCCCCCGCCTCATTACGCCGAAGCAGCGACAGCAGGTTCTGCTTGTTTGCTCGCTCGCCCGACAAATCGTTGTACCTGCGCGCGATCTCGGCCTGCTTCTCGAGCTTCTCGATCTGGGATCCGAGCTCCTGCCGGATATCGCTCACGCGCGCCAGGTTTTCGCGCGTGTCGGCAATGCGATGCTCGGTCTCACGCCGCCGCTCCTTGTACTTGGAAACGCCCGCCGCCTCCTCGAGAAACACGCGCAGTTCTTCAGGCTTCGCCTCGATGATGCGGGAGATCATGCCTTGCTCGATGATGGCATAGGCGCGCGGGCCCAGGCCGGTGCCCAGGAAAATATCCTGGACGTCGCGGCGCCGCACGTGGCTGCCATTGATGAAATACGAAGACTCCCCGTCGCGTTGCAGCACGCGCTTGACCGAAATCTCGGCGTACTGCGACCACTGGCCTGCCGCCCTGCCCAGGCTGTTGTCGAACATCAGCTCGACGCTCGCTCGCGCTACGGGCTTGCGCAGCGATGAGCCGTTGAAAATGACGTCCTGCATCGAGTCGCCGCGCAAGGCCGATGCGCGCGATTCCCCGAGCACCCAGCGCACAGCGTCGATGATATTGGACTTGCCGCAGCCGTTCGGGCCGACCACTCCGACCAGTTGCCCCGGAACATTGACCGAAGCCGGATCGACGAAGGATTTAAACCCGGCGAGCTTGATTTGGATGAGCCGCACGCTACCAGATCTGGATAAAAGAAAACCGGCTTAGGGCCGGATTTAGCGTCGAAAAACGGAGCACATATAATACCATCTTCGTTTTCAGATCCGGACACTAAAAGTGCCGTCAAAGCCGAGCGAAATCCTGGAGAGCTTTCCAAATCCGCACCCGCGCCGTGACTATCTGGTACGGATGCAGATCCCGGAATTTACCTGCCTGTGCCCGAAGACCGGCCAGCCGGACTTCGCCACACTGTTTCTCGACTACGTTCCCGACCGCAAATGCGTGGAGCTGAAGAGCCTCAAGCTCTACATCTGGTCCTACCGCGGCGAGGGCGCGTTCCATGAAGCGGTAACCCACCGCATCCTCGATGACCTCGTCAGGCTGCTGGCGCCCCGGTTCATGCGCCTCACGGCGCGGTTCTTCGTCCGCGGAGGAATATTCACCAGCGTCGTCGCCGAGCACTGCAAGAAAGGCTGGAGAGCTCCCCGGCCCGTCAATCTGGACTCGCTGCCGATTCAGTCGAGCACGCGCTGAATTAATTGCGCGATGAATTCCCGCCTGCTTTCCCTTCAGCCCTACCCGTTCGAGAAGCTGCGCCAGCTGCTGGACGGCGTGACGCCGAATCCCGTCCTTTCGCACATCAGCCTGGGCATCGGCGAGCCGCGGCATCCGACCCCGGAACTGGTGAAGCGTGCGCTGTCACGGAGCCTCGAAAAACTCGCTGTCTATCCTCCGACCGCAGGAAGCGACGCGCTGCGGCAGGCGATCGCCGCCTGGCTGATCCGGCGCTACGGGCTGAAATCCATCGACTGGAATACCGAGGTGCTTCCCGTGAACGGCTCGCGCGAGGCCCTGTTTGCTTTCGCGCAGACAGTCATCGATCCGTTGCGTGGCGATTCCGTGGTCGTCTGCCCCAACCCGTTCTATCAGATCTACGAGGGCGCGGCGCTGCTGGCCGGAGCGCAGCCGAGATATGTAAACACATCTCCCGACCGCGGCTTCGCCGCCGATTACGGTTCGGTGCCCGAGAACGTCTGGCGCCGCACCCAGCTGCTCTACGTCTGCTCGCCCGGAAACCCGACCGGAAAGGTGCTGGACCTGGGGGACTGGAAGGAGATCTTCGCGCTTTCGGACCGATATGGTTTCATCGTTGCTTCGGATGAGTGCTACTCGGAAATTTATTTCGACGAAGCCGCCCCGCCGCTCGGCGCGCTGCAGGCTGCAACGCTCCTGGGCCGCAATTTTGCAAAGCTGGTCATGTTTTCCAGCCTTTCGAAGCGCTCCAACGTTCCGGGCATGCGCTCGGGCTTTGTCGCCGGCGATGCCGCCATCCTCAAGGCGTTTTTGCTGTACCGCACCTACCACGGCGGCGCGATGAACCCATCGGTGCAGGATGCGAGCGTGGCGGCGTGGCGCGACGAGGATCACGTGCGCGAAAACCGGAGAAAGTACGCCGAAAAATTCGCCAAAGTCACTCCGCTGGTGCAGACTGCGCTCAAGGTGGAGCGGCCGGACGCCGGCTTCTATCTCTGGGCGCGCACCCCGGCTCCCGACACCGATTTCGCGCGGCGCCTGTACGCCGATCAGCACGTTACGGTATTGCCCGGGAGCTTTCTCGCCCGCGAATCCGGCGGAGTCAACCCGGGCACCGGATTCATCCGCTTGGCGCTGGTGGCCGAAATCGACGAATGCCTCGAGGCGGCCCAGCGTATCGTAGAATTCACCCGTCAACTGTGAGCGCAACGGCAATGCAGGAAATGCGGGACATTATCGAGCAGGCGTGGGACAGGCGCGCGGATCTCCTCCCCGGCACGGCTCCGGCGAAGGTCGGCGAGGCCGTCGCGCACACGCTCGAGGCGCTCGACAAGGGCCGGCTGCGCGTGGCGGAGAAAATCGCCGGCGCGTGGCACACGCACCAGTGGATCAAGAAGGCTGTTCTGCTTTCGTTCCGGCTCGAGGAAAATCGCGCGATGAGAGCAGGATCCCTGCAGTTCTATGACAAGGTCCCAACCAAATTTGAGCGCTACGACGATGAGGCCTTCGCCCGTGGCGGCTTCCGGGTGGTGCCCCCCGGCGTGGCGCGCCATGGAGCCTACATCGCGAAAAACGTGGTGATGATGCCCTCCTACGTGAACATCGGCGCCTACGTGGACGAGGGGACCATGGTGGACACCTGGGCCACGGTCGGGTCCTGCGCCCAAATCGGCAAGAACGTGCATCTGTCGGGCGGGGTCGGCATCGGCGGCGTGCTCGAGCCGCTGCAAGCCAACCCGACCATCGTCGAGGACAACTGCTTCATCGGTGCGCGCTCGGAGATCGTCGAGGGCGTCATCGTCGAGGAGAACTCGGTGATATCGATGGGCGTATTCATCGGGCAGTCGACGAAAATTCTGGACCGCGCAAACGGCAAGGTGCTCTACGGCCGCGTTCCGGCCGGCTCGGTGGTGGTCCCGGGAACCCTCCCCTCCGCGGACGGCAAATACGGCCTATACTGCGCGGTGATCGTGAAACAGGTCGACGCCAGGACCCGCGCGAAGACCAGCATCAACGAGCTGTTGCGCGGCGACTAGCTCTCGACCGCGTCCTGAGGGAGATGCAGCCATGTCCGCGATGAAACGCCTGTTCAAGCTGATGGCAGACAAGAGTGCGTCTGACATTTTCCTGTCCGTCAGTTCGCCGATCAACATCAAGATCAACGGCCTGGCCATGCCGGTCAGCCAGCAGCCGATGGACGCGGCCACAATCCTGAGCCTGCTGCATGAAGTCATCGACGACAGGCAAAAGAAGGAGTACGAGAACACGCTCGAGCTGAACACAGCGTTCACCTTGGAGGGTGTCGGTACCTTCCGCATCAGCGCCTTCCGGCAGAAAGCTTCGCCTGCCGTGGTGGTGCGCTACATCCCGCGCCTGATTCCGGCGTTCGACAGCCTCGGCCTGCCGCAGGTGCTCAAGGAAATAATTCTCGAGAAGCGCGGGCTGATACTGATGGTCGGGGCCACCGGCGCCGGCAAGTCGACATCGCTTGCGTCGATGCTCGACTACCGCAACGAGCTGAAGACCGGCCACATCCTCACGCTGGAGGATCCGATCGAATACATTTTCCAGAACAGGAAGTCGATCGTGAATCAGCGTGAAGTCGGCGTCGATACCCTGGACTACAAGATCGCGCTGAAAAACGCCTTGCGCCAGGCCCCGGACTGCATCCTGATCGGCGAAATCCGCGACAAGGACATCATGTCCTCTGCAATCGCCTACGCGCAATCGGGGCATCTATGCCTGGCGACGCTGCACGCCAACAACAGCTACCACGCAATGAACCGGATCATCAGCTTCTACCCGCTGGAGAACCGGCCGGCGCTCCTCGAGGACCTTTCCGCGACGCTCAAGTGCGTGGTCTCCCAGCGCCTTGTGCGCAACAAGCAGGGCGCACGCAACGCCGCGTTCGAGATCATGATGAACACCCGCCACATGGCCGAACTCATCTCGCAAGGTCAGATGGTCGAGATTAAGGACGCGATGGAAAAGAGCCTTACGCCCGGATCACAGACTTTCGAACAAGCACTGTTCAAGATGCTTCAGGACGGCATCATCACCCAGGAAGAGGCGTTGAGCAACGCCGATTCGGCCACCAACCTTCTGTGGATGATCAACAATACCGCCGCAGGCGCCGACTTGGCGAAAGCGAGGGACAGGAACGAAGAGTCCAGGCCCCCGGCGGGATCGGGCGGGAGCGCATCGTTCAGCGACTTCAAGCTCGACGTCGACGAGGCGGAGCGCGTATAGGTTTGATGCTCGCAATCAGGATCTACGGCATCGCGAACTGCGACAAGGTAAGAAAAGCAAGGAAG
>JBGPLD010000065.1:0-6549 GCA_041486325.1 Gammaproteobacteria bacterium | reverse complement strand
GGCTGGCCGAAGGCGCTCAAGATGGTCGGGGCCGTGCCCTTCGACCTCGCGAGCGCCTATTCGCTGTCGGTGATCCCGCTTTTTCTTTTGATGGGGGCCGTCGCCTCGCGCGCGAACATGGCGCAGGAACTGTTCCAGGCGACGAACGCCGTGTTCTCGGGCTTTCGCGGCGCGCTCGCCAACGCGACCATCGGCGCCTGCGCGCTGTTCGGCTCGATCTGCGGCTCCTCGATTGCGACCGCGGCGACGTTCTCGAAAGTCGCGATCCCCGAGATGAAGCGCCACGGCTATCATCCGCACTTCGCCGCGGGCGCGGTGGCCTCGGCCGGGACGCTCGCCATCCTGATTCCGCCCTCGGTGCTGACCGCGATCTACGCGATCGTGGCCGAGCAATCGCTGCCCAAGCTTTACGCCGCGGCGTTTATCCCGGGCGTCATTCTCGCGGGGTTCTACGTGGTGACCGTGCTGATCGTCGCGCACCTGCGTCCCGGCTGGGTGCCGCGCGTGGCCTCGATGCGCTGGCGCGACCGCCTGCGCGCGGCGATCGGCATGTGGAAGCTGGTGCTGCTGTTTTTTTTCGCCGTGTTCGGGATCTACCTCGGCTGGTTTTCGCCCACCGAGGCCGCGGCGGTCGCGGCGTTCGCCGCAATCGTCATCGCTTTTTCCACGCGAATGACTGGCTGGAAGGGCCTCGTCGATGCGCTGATGGAGACCGTCTTCGGCACGGCGATCGTGTTTTTCATCGTCGTCGGCGCGTTCATCTACTCGCGCTTCATCGTGCTCACCCAGTTTCCGAACGAGCTGGTGAACTGGGTGCAGGCGAACGGCCTGCCGCCGTCGCTCGTCATGCTTACGGTGATTCTGCTCTACTTCCTGCTGGGCACTTTCCTGGACGAAGTCAGCATGATCCTCATCACGGTCCCGGTGACGCTTCCGCTGGTGATGAGCATCGGCTATGACGGCATCTGGTTCGGGGTCTTCGTCACGGTCATGTGCACTATCGGCCTCATCAGCCCGCCGACCGGAATGACGGTGTTCGTGATCCAGGCGCAGAATCCGGACATTCCGGTGAGCAAAATCTATCTCGGGACGCTGCCGTTCCTGGCGGCGGACTTCGTTCTTGTCGCGCTCCTCATCGCGGTTCCGGGAATCGCCTTGTGGATGCCGCGCGTGCTGGGCATGTAGACATGGCCGGGAAAGACAAACACGAAATCCTCATCGCCGGCGGCGGCATCGGCGGGCTGTCGGCCGCGCTCGCCCTCGCGCTCAAGGGGCGCCGCGTGCGCGTGCTCGAGAAGGCCGGCGAGTTCGGCGAAATCGGCTACGGCATCCAGATGGGCCCCAACGTCTATCCGATGCTCGAACGGCTGGGCGTCATCGACGCGATGATGCCGCAGGCGGTGTTTCCCGACGCCCTGGTCCTCATGGATGCGATCAGCGGCAAGGAGATCACCCGCATCTCGACCGGGGCCGCGTTCCGGGCGCGCTACAAATATCCCTACTTCGTCATCCATCGCCGCGATCTGCACGGCTCCATCCTCGAGGCCTGCCGGCAGCGCAAGGAGATCGCCCTCGAGACCTCGAAAGGCGTCGCGGCCTTCGAGAATCGCGGCGAGCGCGTCGCGGTCACCTGCGAGGACGGCTCGCAGTACGATGCGTCCGCGCTCATCGGCGCGGACGGCCTGTGGTCGCCGCTGCGCGCGGCGATCATCGGCGACGGCCCGCCGCGGCTCATCGGCCACGTCGTGTACCGCGGCGTGGTTCCCGTCGACCAGATCATCGACCAGAGCCACCTCGACTCGATGGTCATCTGGATCGGCCGCAACATGCACCTGGTGCAGTACCGCCTGCGCGGGGGCACCGTGATGAACAACGTCGCCACGATCGTGAGCGACCGCTTCAGGCGCGGCGAGAAGGAATTCGGCGGACCGGACGAGCTCGACGGAATCTTCTCGCAGGCGACGCCCAGGGTCCGCGAGATGCTGCGCTACGTGTCCAGGGACCGCAACTGGGTGCTGCACGACCGCGAGCCGGTTTCGAACTGGACCCAGGGCAACGTCACCTTGCTCGGGGACGCGGCGCATCCCACGGTGCAGTACCTCGCCCAGGGCGCGTGCATGGCAATCGAGGACGCGCTGGTGCTCGCGGCCAAGGTCGGCCCCGAAACGAAAGATCTCGCGACCGACTTCAACCGGATCTTCCTCGCGTACCAGGAGGAGCGGTTTTTCCGCACCGCGCGCGTGCAGCTGTCGGCGCGTTTTTTCGGCGAGTACATCCATGTCAGCGGCGGCGCGAGAGAGCTGCGCAATCATCTCGCCGCGCAGCGCGACCCGGACAACTGCTGGGAAGCGGACTGGCTGTACCGCGGCATCGAGATCGGCCCCTGACTCCGGCCGGATGCGGCGAACCGCCGCGCCTGCGCCCGGCCCTATATCGGGTAGATGAGCGACTCGGGCAGGACCTCCGAGTCGAACACGCAGATCTTCTCCCTGAAATTCATGCGGCCCTCCGAGACCGCGATGTGGTCCTGGTAGCTGCCCGAGACGAAAAGCTCGGTGGGACGCTCGTGGAAGGTGCGCAGCACCTGGAAATTCGCCTGCACGCGCAAATCGTCCTCCGCGGCCGCCTGGATGCGGAAATTGGAGATGATGTGGCGCTGCACGTGCGGCTCATAGTCCTCGGACTGGCCGATCGCGACGATGCGGTCGCGCATCGACGTCTTGCTCTTGATCGACATGAAGTCCTCGCCCGGACCCAGGTGCAGGCTGTGCCGGGTGGTGATCCTGTAGACGCAGGCATCGAGGAAAAACTCCGGCCACTGCTGCAGCCTGCCGCCGTCGAGGCACTCGGCGTAGCGGAAGTAGAACTCCTGCACGTCGAGCCGCAGCTCGGTCGTCATGCCCGCGTGGTCGATCATCGACATGGGATCTCCAATCCGATCGGCGCCGCCGCGGGTGCGTTCATGCGTACGCGGGCGCGATTTTCACGTCCGCCTCGCCCACGCCCTGGACGTACGCATGCAGCACGTCTCCCGGCTTCACCGGGCCTACGCCCGCCGGCGTGCCGGTCATGATGATGTCCCCGGGGTGCAGCGTGTACATCGCCGAGGCGAATTCGATCAGGCGCTGCACGTTGTACACGAGATATTTCGTGTTGGAATTCTGCCTGAGCTCGCCGTTGACCTTGATCGACAGATCCAGATTGTTGGGGTCGGCAATTTCGTCCGCGGTCACCATCCACGGGCCGAGCACGCTGAAGGTGTCGATGGACTTGCGGAAGCACTGCAGCTCGGGGCCGCGCACCGTCATGTCGAGGCCTATGGAGTACGCGCAGACGTGCTCGAGCGCCTTTTCCCCCGGTATCTTGTTGCCGCGCTTGCCGATCACGAGCGCAAGTTCGACTTCATGGTCGTTGCGCCGCTCGGGCCAGCGCAGCCTGATTTCCTCGCCGAAGCCGATGAGCGAGGAATTCGCCTTGAGAAACAGTCCCCACTCGCCGATGCCCTTGGCGATATTGGTGCGGCCGTGGGCGATTCCCGGGTCCTTGATGGACTCGGCGATGTGGTCGTTGTAGTTGATCGGCGCGCCGATGATCTTTCCGGGATTCGGGACAGGCGCGAGCAGCTTCACTTTCGCGAGCGGTTTCTTTCTCGCCTTGGGCGCGAGCTTCTTCGCTGCGGCGATCACGCGCTTGAAATTCAGAATGAGCGGATCGCCTTGAGCGAGCGGCCAGCGCTGCTCGGGAATCGTCTCGAGCGCCTTCGTGACATCGAGCACCTGGTCTGCCTGCACGATGCCGAGGCGGTTGTTGTCGTAGCGGCAAAGTTTCACGTTCTTCCTGTCTTAGAGAGTCGGGTTGTTGACTTCGCCGCCCAGCGCGGCCAGACCCCAGGCCGAGGCTTGCGCGTCGAGGCTGAAGCTGAAGTGGCCGGCGAGCGAGTGCGCGTCGCGGAAGATGCGCTCGAGCGGATAAGATTCGTAGATACCGTTCGCGCCGGCCATGGCGTGCAGCAGGTCTACCGCCTCGGTGCAGAGGTTCACCGCGTGGGCGAGGTTGCGCTTCATGCGCAGCTTCGTCAGGTTGTCGGCCATGACTTTCCTGTTCGCGAAATCCTGTCCCTCCATGGCGTCGTTGCGCAGGATGAGGCGCGCGGCGTCGATCCTCGACCCGGCTGCTCCGATCCTCAGCTGCACCGCCTGGAAGTCGCGCATCTTTGCACCGGTGTAATTGGTGCTGCGTTCCTTGACCGCGTCGATCGATAGCTCCAGCGCGGCCTGTGCGTTGCCCACGGCGCAGGCGCCGATGCCGTGGCCGAGCAGCGGATTGGCGGACACCTGGTAGGCCGCGTTCTTGTTGGTGCGCGCGCCGGGAAATTTATCGCCGCCGCGCACGTCGTACATGCACAGAGCCTTGTATTCGGGAACGAACACGTCCTGGGCGACGACCGTCATGCTGCCGGTCGAGCGCATGCCCAGCACCTTCCAGTCGTCGATCACCTCGTACTGCGACTTGTGCAGCAGGCACATGCGGTGGTCGACGACGCGCTCACCGTCTTTCACCGTCACCGCGAGCATATTCCAGCCGGCGATGTTGACGCAGCTGGAGAAGTTCCACTTGCCGCTGATCACGAACCCGCCGTCGGCCTTCTTGCCGCGCCCCTGCGGAAACGCGATGCCCGAGGCGATGAGCGCATCGGGGTCCGCACCCCATATTTCTTCCTGGGCGCGCTCGTCGTACAAGGCGAGCATCCAGTGGTGGATCTGCAGGTTGGCGAAGTTCCAGCCGGTCGAGGCGCAGCCGCGCGCAAGCTCCATCGGGAAATCCACGTAGCCGATGAAATCGAACTCCATGCCGCCCCAGCGCCTGGGCTGGAGCGTGCGCAGCAGTCCGCTTGCGTGCAGTTCGGCGAGCGTCTCCGCGGGCATGACGCGCGCGCTTTCAGCGGCTGCCGCGCGGCTGCGCAGCGCCGGCAAGAGCGCTCGCGCTCGCGCGATCGCCTCTTCGTAGGCGACGCCGGCGAAGCTGCGGCCGGCCGGCTTTGCGATGGCGCGTGGGACGCTCATCAGGCGGCGACCTTGGCCTTCGTCGTTTTCTTCTTCGGTTTCGACGACACGGCGCGCGGCATCTTCGAGTAGTCCTCGCCGCCCCAGTCGGGCGCCTTGGTGACGCCCCAGAAATTGAGCTCGATGGTCAGGCCGTCCGGGTCCTTGATGAAGAGCTGGTAGAGCTGCGACTCCGGAAAGTTGCGCGGCCGGATCGGCACGCCGAGCTTTTGCAGGTGGTTGACGAACTTGTCGGGATCGGTGGCAAGAAACGCGATGTGGTCAATCACGCCGGAATTGCTGGTCGCGGCATTCTTCGGGCTGCCGAGGTAGTAGAGCCCGGCGTTCGGCACGCCCGCCTGCGCCATGTGCACCTGGATCTTGCCGTTTAGCCCCAGCCAGTAGCCGGGAAACGGAAAGTCAGGCCGCGGCATCACTTCGAAGCCGAGTACGTCGCAGTAGAAATCCTTGGTGCGCTCGAGGTTGTTGGCGCGAATGAGATAGTGGTTCAGTTCGGTCACTGGCATGGTGTGCTCCTGGATATTTCACGGCTCCGGGGGGGATCCTCCCTGAGGATGCGAACATTATGCCAATAACGCGCCCGCCCCGACACTTCCGGGGGGTCGGAAAGCGGCGGGATTCCAAGTACACTTTGCGCTTTCCCCAAAAAAGCCAAAGGAGAGAACACGTGGGCACGATGATCGAGCTGACGGCCGCGGACGGCCACAAATTCGCCGCCTGGCGCGCAGAACCGAAGGGAAAACCCCGCGGCGCGCTGCTGGTGGTGCAGGAAATCTTCGGGGTCAACAGCCACATCAAGAGCGTCGCCGACGGCTACGCCGCCGATGGGTACCTGGCCATCGCACCGGCGTTCTTCGACCGCGCGCAGCGCAACGTCGACCTCGGCTACAGCCCGGCCGACATCGAAGTCGGCCGCACCTACATCCCGAAGATGCAGTGGGACAAGGTCATGCAGGACGCGGGCGCCGCCCTGGCCAACGTGAAGTCCGCCGGCAAGGCCGGAATCGTCGGCTATTGCTGGGGCGGAACGGTCGCCTGGGTCGCGGCCGCGCGCCTGTCAGGCCTCGCGTGCTCCATCTGTTATTACGGCGGCGGCATCCCGAACATGGAAAGCGAGCAGCCGAAATGCCCGGTGATGTTCCACTGGGGCGAGACCGACCACGCGATTCCGCTCGAAGCGGCGAAGAAGGTCGCTCTGGCGCACCCCAAGGCGATCTCGCATATCTACAAGGCCGGGCACGGATTCAACTGCGACCAGCGCGGTTCCTACGACGCCGGAAGCGCGATGCTCGCGCGCACGCGCTCCCTCGAGTTCCTGCGCAAGCACATCGGGTAAGACGAGCTATTTGGAAGGCGTGCTAAGGGCGATCGAAGTGCGCTTCGAACAAGCATGACCACCCCGGCGCTCCGCGCCACCCCTCCTCGCCGAGGAGGGGAAAACAACGGCTGCTTTCCCCTCCTTTCCAAGGAGGGGTGCCGGCAAAGC
>JBGPLD010000064.1:0-6553 GCA_041486325.1 Gammaproteobacteria bacterium | reverse complement strand
TGCGCTCGTTTCTGGTGGAGCCGTTCAAGATTCCGTCCGGATCGATGGTGCCGACGCTGGTCGTGGGAGATTTCATCCTGGTGAACAAGTTCGCTTACGGCGTCCGGATTCCGATCATTAACAGAAAGATCATCAATATCGACGAGCCCAAGCGCGGCGATGTCATGGTGTTCCGCTACCCGGACGATCCGTCCCTGGACTACATCAAGCGCGTGATCGGCCTCCCCGGGGACCGCATCATGTACGCCGGCAAGAAGCTTTTCATCAACAGCGTTGAGCAGCCGCGAAAATCGATGTCGGATTACCTGCATCGAGAGCGCATCCATTATTCAAGACAGTATCGCGAAAAGATCGGCGAGGTCGAGCATGCCATCCTGATCGAGGACGATGCTCCGGCGTCGATTCCCTTCGCGCGGCCGTTTCCGTACCGGGAAAATTGTAACTACAATATGGAAGGCGTGACCTGCACCGTGCCCCCGGGATACTATTTCATGATGGGCGACAATCGCGACAATTCGGCCGACAGCCGGGTCTGGGGATTCGTTCCGGATGAGAACATAGTCGGCAAGGCTTTCTTCATCTGGTTCAACTTCAGCGAGCTGAAGCGCTTTGGCGGCTTCAAGTAACGGGGGAACTATGAAAAACCAGCAAGGCATCACACTCATTGGAATGCTGCTTGTCTGCATCGTCATCGTCATCGTCGCTGTCGGCGGGCTGAAGATCGCTCCCGCGTACATCGAGTTTTACAAAGTCAAGAAGGCGGTCGTCGGCATTGTAAAGAGCGGCGACGCGCGCGGCACCGTTATCGATATACGCCAGTCATTCGACAGGCGTGCGACAATCGACGACATCGACGTGATCACAGGCAAGGATCTGGAGATTACCAAGGATGGCAATGTTGTGGTGGTCTCGTTTTCCTATCCGAAGAAAATTTCCCTGTTCGGCAACATCAGTGTGTTGATCGACTTCGCCGGAGCAAGCAGCGATTAGCGCCGCGTCCCGGATAGAAATCCATCGCACGAAGCACTTTTCCAGCCGGGTTCCGTGGACGAGGAGCGTCTGCAGCAACGAGTCGGATACACGTTTGTCCGAAGCGAGCTTCTTGGGCAGGCGCTGACTCACCGCAGCCACAGCATCCCTCACAACGAGCGCCTCGAATTTCTCGGCGACAGCGTCCTTAATTGCGTTATTGCGGCGGAGCTTTATCAGCGCTTCGGGAAGCTCGCGGAGGGAGATCTGTCACGAATGCGCGCAAACCTGGTCCGCCAGGAAACGCTCCACCAGGTGGCGCAAGCGCTGTCTCTCGGGGATCATCTGCGCCTCGGCGAGGGCGAATTGAAAAGCGGGGGCTTTTCGCGGCCGTCTATCCTCGCGGATTCGTTCGAGGCGCTGATCGGCGCGATTTTCATCGACGGCGGCTTTGGAGCGGCGCGAGAAGCCATTCGGCATCTCTACGAGCCCTTGATAGCCGACATGGACCCGAAGGCCCTGGGGAAGGATCCGAAGACCTTGCTGCAGGAATTGCTGCAGGCGCGGAAAATCGCGCTGCCGCAATACTCGGTGGTGGCAACGCGGGGTGCCGCGCACAGCCAGAAATTCGAAGTCGAATGCCTGATCCCGGAGCTCTCGGTGCGGACTGCCGGGAGCGGCAGCAGCCGGCGCACCGCCGAACAGGAAGCGGCTTTGCGCGCGTTCGAGCAAATCCGCCGTTGAACCGTCCGGCATGCCGGTGACAACGGAGCCGTTTCGCTGCGGCGCAATCGCCCTGATCGGCCGGCCCAACGTCGGCAAATCCACGCTCCTCAACGCGTTGCTGGGACAGAAGCTCAGCATCACTTCCAGAAAGCCTCAGACCACGCGCCACCGCATCCGTGGCATTCTCAGCCGGAGCGAGGCGCAGTTTATTTTTCTCGATACGCCGGGCTTCCAGACGCGCCACGGCAGCGCACTCAACCGGTTGATGAACCGGGCAGTGCATGGCGCCCTGGGCGAGGTGGACGCCGTGCTGCTGGTGGTGGAAGCGGGGCATTTCGGCGCCGAAGACAGAGCGCTTGTGAAACTCGTGCAGCCGGGAATTCCGTTGATTCTGGCCGTGAACAAGACGGACCGGGGTTCCCCCGGGGCGCTCATGCCGTTCCTGCAACTGTGCGCGAAGGAAGCGGCATTCGCCGAAATCGTTCCGGTCAGTGCCCGGCGCCGCAAGGGACTCGATGAGTTGCTGCGCGCGCTGAGAAGCCACTTGCCCGAGCAGGCCGCAATGCATGCGCTGGATGCACTCACCGACCGCGACGAGCGCTTTCTTGCCTCCGAGCTGTTACGCGAGAAACTGTTCCGCCTGCTCGGGGAGGAACTCCCCTATGGTGCAGGCGTGGCGATCGAGAAATTCGAGGAAAAGGGAAAACTGCGGCGCATCCATGCCTCGATCGTGGTAGAAAAGGAAAGTCACAAGGCGATCATGATCGGGGCGGGCGGGGGCAAGCTGAAGGAGATCGCGACGGCCGCGCGGATCGATATGGAAAAGATGTTTGGCGGCAAGGTTTATCTGGAGGTCTGGGTCAAGGTGCGGCGCGGCTGGACCGACGACAAGGCGTCGCTGAGGCAGCTCGGCTATGAGTGAGCGAACGCGCCAGGAAAGCCGCGAGGCATTCGTGCTGCACGCCTACCCTTACCGCGAAACAAGCCTGCTGCTGGAGGTGTTCACGCGGCCGTTCGGGCGCATTTCCATGGTCGCGCGCGGCGCGCGCAGCCCGCGTTCGGTGCTGCGCGGGATCCTGCTGTCGTTCCAGCCGCTTGCGCTGTCCTGGTTCGGCAAGGGAGATGTGCGCACGCTGGCGCGCGCCGAATGGATTGGCGGCCGGCCGATGCTGCGCGGCGAGGCGCTGCTTTGCGGCTTCTACCTTAACGAGCTGCTGCTGCGGCTGCTTCCCCGAGAGGACGCGCACGAGGCGCTGTTCGGGCAATACGACGAGGCGCTCCGGCGCCTTGCGAACAGCGCGGATTCGGCGCCCGTCCTGCGCGCGTTCGAAAAGGCCCTGCTCAAGGAGCTCGGCTACGCCATGTCGCTCGAGCGCGACAGCGCGAGCGGCCGCGAGATCGATCCGGACAAGACCTATGCCTATGAGCCCGAACGGGGCGTGATTGAGGTCAATGGCGAAGACGCGGAGCCGGTTGTTTGCGGCCGGACGCTGCTCGACATGGCACGCGACGATTACCGCAATCCCGTGACGCAGCAGCAGGCAAAGGCCCTGATGCGCGCGCTCATCAACCACCGTCTCGAGTACCAGCCCCTGAGAAGCCGGCAAATCTTCCGGGATCTTCTGCAATTGTGATTGAGCTCGGCGTCAACATCGACCACGTCGCGACGCTGCGCCAGGCGCGCGGCACGGCGTACCCGGATCCGGTCCGGGCGGCGCTGCTCGCGGAAGAGGCGGGCGCAGACGCCATCACCCTGCACCTGCGCGAGGACCGCCGCCACATCCAGGATCGCGACGTCGAGGAGCTGCGCGCCAGATTGCGCACGCGCATGAATCTCGAATCGGCAGTGACGGACGAGATGCTGCGCTTCGCGTTGCGGGTGCGTCCCCAGGACGTCTGCCTGGTGCCGGAGCGCCGCATGGAACTGACGACCGAGGGTGGCCTGGAAGTGGCGGGGCAGCTCGACAGGATCGCGGACGCATGCAGACTCCTGGCCGGTGCGGGAATCCGCGTGTCGCTTTTCATCAATGCCGACCGCAGGCAGATCGACGCGGCGAAGGCGGCGGGTGCGCCGGTCATCGAGATTCACACGGGTCAATACGCGGATGCTCCTGCCGAAATGCGCGAGGCCGAGCTCGTCAGGATCCGGGAATCCGTGGAATACGGCAGGTCGATGGGACTCAAAGTCAATGCGGGTCACGGGCTCAACTACGACAACGTGCGGCCCATCGCCGCGATTCCCGGAATCGCCGAACTGAACATCGGCCACGCCATTGTGGCCCGCGCGATTTTCGACGGCTGGCAGCCTGCGGTGCGCGAGATGAAGCGCCTGATGATGGAAGCGGAATAGACGTGATACTGGGGATCGGAACGGACCTGTGCGACATCGGGCGAATCGAGCGCGCGCTCAAGCGCCACGGCGAGCGCTTCGCCCGCCGGATCCTGGTCGCCGCCGAGCTCGACCGGTTTCGCCGCCACCGCAAGCCTGCGGCCTATCTGGCGAAGCGCTTCGCCGCCAAGGAGGCGTTTTCCAAGGCGCTCGGCACGGGCATCCGGTTCCCGGTCAACTGGCACAACGTGTGGGTCGAGAATGCCCCCTCCGGCAAGCCGTCGCTCGAGTTCTCGAAGGCGCTTTCGGCGCTGCTCGAGCGCCGCGGCATTGCCCGCGTGCACGTGTCGCTCACCGACGAAGTGGGCATGGCCTGCGCGTATGTGATAGTGGAAGGACAGGACTAATGCTCGGTCCGGTCATGGTGGACCTGGCCGGACCGGGACTTGCTCCGGGGGAGAAGGAGTTCCTTACCCACCCACTGGTGGGAGGCGTGATCCTGTTTGGGCGCAATTTCGAATCACCGCGGCAGCTCGCGGCGCTCGCGTCGGAGATTCGTGCGATTCGGAATCCGGGACTGCTCATCGCGGTGGACCACGAAGGCGGCCGGGTGCAGCGCTTCCAGGAGGGCTTTACCCGCATCCCGCCGATGCGCTTGCTCGGTGAACTCCACGACAGGGACGCGGTGCGCGCGCGCCGGCTCGCGGAAGCCGCAGGCTATGTCATCGCGATCGAGCTGCGATCGCATGGAATCGATTTCAGCTTTTCACCAGTACTCGACGTGGATTTCGGTTCGAGCAGCGTCATCGGCGACCGCGCCTTCTCCGGCGAACCCGCCGCAATCACCGCGCTCGCCGGTGCGCTCATCGGCGGCATGGCGGCCGGCGGCGCGGCAGCAGTCGGCAAGCATTTTCCGGGGCATGGCTACGTCAGGGCAGATTCTCACGTGGAAGTCCCGGTCGACGAGCGCGCGCTGGCCGAAATCGAAGCGGACCTGCTTCCGTATCGCGAGCTTATTGCGCGCGGCTTGACCGGCATCATGCCAGCCCATGTGATCTACCCGAAGGTGGACAGCCGGCCCGCGGGATTTTCCCCAGTGTGGCTGAAGGAAATCCTTCGCGGCCGGCTCGGTTTTGATGGCATGATTTTCAGCGACGATCTTTCGATGGAAGGCGCAAGCGTCGCCGGCGGCGTGGTGCAGCGCGCTGAAGCCGCGCTCGCGGCGGGCTGCGACATGATCCTGGTGTGCAACGCGCCGCAGGCTGCACGCGAGGTGCTCGACGGCCTGAAGGCCGGCCCGCTCGATCGCGCGCGCGCCGAGCGCATGCGCGGCCGAGGGACGCCGAAGCCGCCCGGGTCCGACACGCGCTACGCATCCGCCGTCGCCGCGATTCAGAGTATCCCGGCCTGAGGCGCCGATCCGGGTAGTCCCGCTGCGAAAGCGGCTAGAATTCGGAAGTCTCCCATACCCGAGGGCAGGCGCAGTGACACACGACCACGACCATGATCACGGCGCGCACGGTCCGCACTATGCCGGCCGGGTTTTCGCCGCGGGCATCGGCCTGAATCTCGCCTTCGTGCTGGTCGAGGCGGTATACGGCGTGCTCGCGCACTCCATGGCGCTGCTCGCCGACGCCGGGCACAATCTGAGCGATGTGCTCGCGCTGACGCTGGCATGGGGCGCCAGCACATTGGCGAGGCGCGGGCCCTCGGAGCGTTTTACCTACGGCCTGCGCAGCTCGTCGATCCTCGTCGCGCTGCTGAACTCGGCGCTCCTTTTCGTGGTGACGGGCGGCATCGCCTGGGAGGCGATCAACCGCCTCGCCACGCCGACGCCCGTCGCCGGTGAAACAGTGATCTGGGTGGCGCTCGCCGGCATTTTTGTCAACGGAGCGAGCGCGATGCTGTTCGCGCGCGACCGGCGGCACGACGTCAACATGCGCGCCGCGTTCCTGCACCTTGCGGCGGATGCGGCGGTGTCGCTAGGCGTCGTCGTAGCGGGTGTTGGGATTGTCTTCACCGGCTGGCTATGGCTCGACCCACTCACCGGGTTGTTCATCGCGGTGGCGATCGTGTGGAGCACCTGGGGTTTGCTGCGCGATTCGGTCGCTTTGGCGTTGAACGCGGTGCCCGAGCACATCGACCCGCGCGTGGTGCGTGGGTATCTGTCGAAGCTCGCGGGCGTGACCGAAGTGCACGACCTGCACATCTGGGCGATGAGCACCACCGAAACCGCTCTAACTGTCCACCTCGTCATGCCCGGCGGGCATCCGGGGGATGCGTTTACGGCGGAAGCGTGCAAGGAACTGCGCACGCACTATCACGTGCATCACGCGACGATACAGATCGAGACTGGGGCGCAGCCGTGCGAGCTGGCGCCGGATCATGTGGTGTGATGCCGTTATTCCCGCGAAAGCGGGAATCCAGCGGCGCCCACGAGTGTTGTTCCTAAATCCTGGAGTTCCGCGATCACTATGGCGGCATGTGGTTCCATATACGGGTAGATGTTTGCATATACCGATATATGGT
>JBGPLD010000063.1:0-6556 GCA_041486325.1 Gammaproteobacteria bacterium | reverse complement strand
CGGGACTATCGTGCTGCGCGACATGGGCTCGTTCCACGTCGGCGGGCGCGAGGTGGTGGTTTCGGGCAAGCCGGTGACCGAAATCCGGCGCACGCCCACCGGTCCGCTCACCAAGCTAGATCCGAACGGCACCTACCAGGTCGAGCAGACCTACGTGCAGTATTTTCTGCCCGCGAACCGGCGCGGCACGGTGCCGCTCCTCCTGTGGCACGGCGGCGGGCTGACCGGCGCGTCTTTCGAGACCACGCCCGACGGCCGCCCGGGTTGGCTCAACTATTTCGTCCGTCAGGGCTGGGATACCTACAACTCCGATGCGGTCGAGCGCGGCCGCTCCGGCTTTGCTTCGCCCGATGTCTTTGCGGGCCAGCCGATCTTCCTCACCAAGACCGATCCTTACGAGCGCTTTCGCATCGGCGGCGGCGCCGGCACCTACAGCGAAGATCCGGCAAAGAGAAAACTTCTGCCCGGCAACCAGTTCCCGGCCGAGGCCTACGACAACTTCACCCGCCAGCTCGTGCCGCGCTGGCTCACGACCGACGCCGCCGTCACCGACGCCTACATCGCGCTGGTGGACAAGGTTTGCCCCTGCGTCATCGTGATCCACAGCCAGGCGGGCCTCTTCGCTTTCAAGGCGGCGCAGGCCCGGCCCGAGAAGGTCAAGGCGCTGGTGGTGGTCGAGCCCGCCGGAATCGGCGACGCGGACAAGGCCGCGGCGCTGAAGAACATCCCGGTGCTCGCCGTGTTCGGCGACTATTTCAACGTCGATGCGCGCTGGGCGACGCTGCGCAAGACCGCGGAAACCTACTTCGAGCAGATCCGGCAGGCCGGCGGCAGCGTGCGCGTCGCCGATCTGCCGCAGATGGGCATGCGCGGCAACGGCCACATGCTGATCATGGACAGGAACAACCTGGAAGTCGCCGCCATCATCCAGAAGTGGCTCGCCGAGCAGCCGGGGCTGTATCGATAGTCGATAATGCGCGCGTTGCGCCTGTCTCCACTCGTCCGCGCGCCTCAATACGTGGGTAATCGTCCCTATATAAATACTTGTATATTTATCGAAGTCTTGAGATAATGCCCCGATGAAGCCGCTCAAATTCGTCGGCTCCAGCCTGTCGGATTTGAGAGGGTTTTCAGTGGAATCCCGCCGTGCGGCGGGCTTCGAGTTGTGGCAGGTGCAACGCGGGTTGATGCCGTCAGATTTCAAGCCCTTGCTCGGTGTCGGCCCAGGTGCTTACGAAATACGCGTGCACGTGTCGGGCGAATGGCGCGTGATCTACGTCGCAAAATTTGCTGACGGAATCTACGTGCTCCACGCATTTCAGAAGAAGACAGGGAAGACGCGCAAGGAAGACATCGAGCTTGCCCGCCGGCGTTACAGGCAAATCAAGGAACAGCCATGAAGGAACGAGTCAGGAAATCGAGCGGAAACGTGTTCATCGACCTGGGCTTCTCGCGGGAAGAAGCCGCGGTCCTCGCCATGCGTGCGGAGCTGATGGCAAAACTGCGCGGCGTGATCTCCGATCGCGGCTGGACACAGCAGGTAGCGGCAAAACGCTTGAGTATTTCCCAGTCCCGCGTTTCGGATCTCGTGCGCGGTAAATGGGACAAATTCAGCCTCGACATGCTGATTACGCTTGCAGCGCGGGCGGGTCAGCGACCGAGCCTGGTGATGCAGGCTGCCTAGCCCGCACCGCTCCGGCTACTTCGGGAGTTTTCGCATCGAACCGACGATCGAGGCGAAAAGCAAACGAGAGTCCGAGGACGCTCCCTGCGTATGAATCGGAAGCGATCTCTTGCGTGCGTCGTTGTCATGCTCGCTTTTCCGCTGCTGATAGGCAGCTGCACCCATGTCCCCGCACCGCCTCCCTGGGGTTCAGACGCCACGTCTGCGGTATCTCCCGGGCCGTTGACGATGGACGATGTTGGCCGACTCTATCCGACGCAGGTGAAAGAAGTGGTCCATGCCCGCGAGGTCGCCGCGATACAGGCGGCCGTTCAACGTGCGGCGGCGGAAAAGCTCAAAGTCTCCATCTCTGGAAAGAGGCACAGTCAGGGCGGGCATGTTTTTTACAAAGACGCGGTTGTGCTCGACATGACCGGTTTCAACAAGATTCTGCGACTCGACAGGGAACGAAAGATATTGACGGTTCAGAGCGGCGCGACATGGGAGGACGTGCAGAATTACGTCAACGAACACGGCCTGGCCGTCAAAGTGCAGCAGGCCTCGAACATCTTCACCGTGGGCGGCAGCCTGAGCGTCAACGCTCACGGGCGCGACCCTAAATTCGGTCCCATCATCGAAACGGTCCACGCCTTCAGGATTCTGCTCGCCGACGGAAGAATTGTTCAAGCAAGCCGCACGGAAAACCAGGAGTTATTTTCACTCGCTGTCGGTGGTTACGGCCTATTCGGCGTGATTCTCGACGTGGATCTGTCGCTGACCGACAACGACGTGTATCTGAAAAGAACCATCGAACTCGATTACACCGAATACCTGGATTTCTTTAAGAAAGAGATTCGCGGCAATCCGACGGTCGGTCTTCATTACGTTTGGCCATCGTTCGCGCCTGGTAATGCCTTTCTGAAGACGATGCTGGTTTCGACACACTACAATACCGACCAGCGGCCAGAGGGCGTATTTGAACTAAACACAGAAGGATTCATTCCCGTCACCAGCTTTTTCCTGGCACTCTCGCGGCAAAGCGAATGGGGAAAGAGCTTCCGCTGGTTCATGCAAAGACACTTGGTCGACCGGCCGGGCTCCACCAAGATCGTCTCCCGCAACAACGCAATGAGGCCGGAGGTCTTGTTCTTGGAATACAACTCCCCGAAAGATACAGACATTCTCCAGGAGTACTTCGTGCCGGTCGATCGCCTGGTCAGTTTCCTGGACGATCTGAGAAAAGTGCTTCAGGCTTATAACGTCAATCTCCTCAGCATAACCATACGATATGTACCGAAGAACGCGGAGGCGTTTTTGTCCTATGCACGAGAAGATGCTTTTTCCATCGTTCTTTATCTCAATCAGGAACTCTCGGAAAACGGGCGTCAGGTCGCCAAAGAATGGACACAAAAACTGGTGGACATTACGTCAAACCACGGAGGCATTTATTATTTGCCCTACCAGCTCTACCCGACGCGGGAGCAGCTTCTCCGCGCATATCCGACCTTCGAACTATTCATAACCAAGAAACGCGCCTACGATCCCAACGAGCTTTTCATGAACCGCTTCTATGAGCACTACCGCTGAGCGCGCGAAGATCGGACTTTGAAATCCAGAATCTATGCGCCCCGCTCGAGATTGCACCTCGGAAAAAAAAGGCCTGGAGATTCTCCAGGCCTCCCCCGGCACCAGCAATTTATTCAGGCAGCTTTCTCGGCCTTCAGCCGCCTGTGACCGGAGCGACGGATTTCCCATCGCTCCTTCGACTCAGAATGTCTCCGGCATCGGCTCGATTTTTTGAGCCTGATTGACGAACTGGCTCGGGAAATAGCCGGCCGGGGCGGCGTAGACCGTGGTGCTATCGGCCGATTTCCCGGAGGTCGCTGCCGCCGGCACCAGCGCAGCTGCTGCGCCCACCAGGACGCCGCAGAACGCGGTGACGATGAGCGTGAAGGGGTTGGAAGATCCGGACTCGCCGGCGAGATTTTTGCGGTTGATCATCGTGGTCTCCGTTCGTTTGCGGGCTGGCGGAAATCGCTGGCCCGATGGAGACCACTGTAGGCTTCCGATCGTCTGAACTCGCCGTCGCATGACACAACGATTCTGTGTCAAATTCACATTTCGGCGGCCAGGGCGGCTGTTGCACGAGCCGGTGCGCCTCAACGTGCCCTTTCCTCCCTCCGGCGGGAACGACGTTTTCGCGCGGCTCCTGGCGCAGAATCTGGGGGAGGGATGGAAGCAGCAAGTGCTGGTGGAGAATCACCGCGGTTGAAGGCGTCGATGGCGTCTTCATCGGCCTGGCCGATCCGCATGCCTCGCTCGGCTATCCGGGCCAGTTCAGTTGTCGCACGTATTGCGTATTGCGCGAATTCCAGGGCGGGTGAAGGCTCGGCCAACAGATACCCCTGTATCTCGTCGCACCCGTGCGATTGCAGAAAGTCCCGCTGTTCTTCGGTCTCCACGCCTTCCGCGATCACTTTCTGCCCCAAGGCATGTCCCATCCCGATGATGGCCGTCGCAATCGCCAGGTCATCCGGATCATGGGGCAGCCCGCGCACGAACGACTGGTCTATCTTGAGCTTATCGAGGGGGAAGCGCTTCAGCTGACTCAGACTCGAATAGCCCGTTCCGAAATCGTCGAGAGAAAGCCTGATGCCGATGTCCTTCAGCATGCGCATCGTGAAAATCGTCGTTTCGGCATCGCGCATCACCGCGCTCTCGGTAAGCTCCAGTTCGAGGTATTCAGGCGCAAGCCCGCAATCCTGAAGGACGCCCGCCACCTTTCGGGAAAGGTCCTTGTGCTCGAATTGCAACGCAGAGAGATTCACCGCGACAGCAAATGCCGGAAGGCCCTGGCGTTGCCATTCCTTATTTTGCCTGCATGCTTCCCGAAGCACCCAATCCCCGATCGGCACAATCAAGCCCCGTTCTTCCGCAATCGGGATGAACTGCGCCGGGGGCACCATCCCCTTTTCCGGATGCCGCCAGCGAATGAGGGCTTCGGCGCCGACGATCTTTCCGGTCCTGACGTCCAGTTGGGGCTGGTAGTGCAGAAAGAATTCGTCCCGTTCCAGCGCCTGCCGCAGGGCGCGTTCCATCGTCAGCATGTTCAATGCTCTCGCATTCATGTCGGCGGTATGGAACTGGTAGTTGTTGCGCCCCACTTTCTTGGCGTGATGGGTCGCGGCGTCGGCACTCTTGATCAACTCGGCAACGTCGGCGCCGTTTTCGGGAAAGATGGCAATCCCGATGCTGGTCGTGACGGTCAGGTTATGGCCGTCAATGGCATAACTCGGGTCCGAGACGGTGCGCAGGACTTTCTCGGCGGTATTGACGATCTGCTCGACCGCTTTGAATCCAGAAAGCGCGACCAAAAATTCGTCGCCGCCAAAACGCGCCGTGACGTCGGACTCGCGCAGACAAGCCTTCAGCCGCCTGCCGACGTCCTTCAAGAGCCGGTCTCCCACCATATGCCCGAGGGAGTCATTGATGTTCTTGAATCCGTCCAGGTCGAGACTGAGCACCGCGCACTTCGTTTCGGACCTCCTGGCGCTATGGATCATTCCATGCAGGCGTTCCGAAAAATTCGCCAGATTCGGCAGCCCGGTCAAGGAGTCGTGATAAGCCTGATTGCGCAGCACGGCTTCATGAGCGACCCGCACTTCCGCGCTCTGCGCACCGATCAGCCTGTCAGCCCGGCGGACGATCGCAAACAGGAACAGATAGAGAAGGGACAGGCTTCCCAGGACGCTCCCGACAATCTCCCATTGGGTCCTCTCGAGTCGCGCGACGAATTCGGTCACGTCCGAGTAGACCTCCATCACGCCTTCCACGGGAGAGCTCTCGCTCTTGCGGATCGGGACATAGGATGAGACGAGATTGCGGTCGACGATTTCCTGTTCGAAGGCGTCGAACCGGTTTCTGAACGTGATCTCGCTCGCGGGCTCGCCCGCTTTCGCTTGCAGAAACCCGGCATTGGCGCTTTTGTCTTCGCCGATCTGCTTCGGATCGGTGGAAAACGCCGTCAGACCGTCGAGATTGTAGATCTTCACTTTCACCACGTTCAGCCCGTTCATCTGGCGCAGCACATCCTCCCTCAGCCGGACGATCTCAGGCCGCTGCGGCAATTCGGACTTGGGTGTAGCGGAGGCGTCCTTCACATACGCGGCGTGATTGGGCCAGATCGTGTTCGCGAACACCCGCGTCAGCGCGATGTTGCCTCGTGTCTCATGCTCCATGAGCGCGTGAAACGCGAAATACCGGTAAAAGACCAGCAACGCGACCAGGATGACCAGGACGCCGATCAGGCTCGTGATGGAAAAATAGCGAGTGAGCTTGAACTCCGGCTTCGGCCGCCGGGCCGTGCCGACCCCCTCTGATCCTTCCGGGCGTTTCGAAGGCACGAGGAAACCTGCACTCATGAAGCTGCCTCCCTTCACGGCACAATTTACGCTCTATTCAGGATTCCCACATGACCGTAAGGAAATTCGCCTACACTATCTGCCGAGCCCCCTTGCCGCCGACGATGTCGAGGTCGGACGCACCGCCCAGCCTTATGCACCCATTGCGGCTTGTCTTGTTTCTCATGCTGCTCGCGCTCGCGACAGGCGCCCAGCCTCAAGCGCAGGCCCAAGCCTACCCGGCGAGGCCGGTGCACCTCATCGTGCCCTTCCCTCCCGCAGGCGGGAACGACGTTTTCGCGCGGCTACTCGCGCAAAAGCTGGGCGAATCATGGAAACAGCAAGTGCTGGTGGAGAACCGCCCGGGAGCGGGCGGCAACATCGGCACCGAATTCGCCGCGCGCGCGGCGCCGGACGGCTACACGCTGCTTCTCGCCCTCACCGGCCTGGTGATCAACCCCCACCTGCAGCGCGTGAGCTTCGATCCGCTGCG
>JBGPLD010000062.1:0-6616 GCA_041486325.1 Gammaproteobacteria bacterium | reverse complement strand
GTTGGTGGCGTCGCTTGAGGCCACATCCGGCTCGGTCATGAGGAACGCCGAACGGATCTCGCCGCGCAGCAGCGGATCGAGCCACTGCCTTTTCTGTTCCTCGCTGCCGTAGCGCTCGAGGGTCTCCATGTTGCCGGTGTCCGGCGCCGAGCAGTTGAACACTTCCGGCGCCCAGTGCACGCGCCCCATGATCTCGCACAGCGGCGCGTATTCCAGATTGGAGAGGCCCTCGGGCGCACGCGGAGAGCGCGGCAGGAAAAGATTCCACAGCCCCTCGGCGCGCGCCTTGGGCTTCAGCTCCTCGATGAGCCGGGTCGGCACCCAGGGATTGCCTTTCGCGCGGTTCGCCTCGACTTCCTCGTGGAAGCGGCGCTCGTTCGGATAGATGTGCGCATCCATGAAGCGCGCGAGCTTTGCCTGCAGCGTTTTCACTTTATCCGAATAGGCGAAGTCCATGCTGTTCCTCGTTTCAAATTCGATTGAACCGCCAAGGACGCCAAGGAGAACCAGAAAGGTTTTCGCTTTCCTTTGCGTCCTTTGCGTCCTTTGCGGTTATCGCTTTTTCATAGTCCTCTCGGCGTATTTCCAGCCGAGCTCGGCGAGCGGCCGGGCGCGCCCGCCCGCATCCAGCGCCTGCGCGCTCGCCGCGGTGCCTTCGAGCGCGCGCTTCATCACCCCCTGCAGAATGGCGGCGATGCGAAACAGGTTGTAGGCGATGTAAAAATCCCAGTGCTCGATGCCCTCCCGCCCGGTGCGCGCGCAGTATGACGCAATGTATCGCGCCTCGCCGGGAATGCCGAGCGATTCCAGATCCAGGCCCGCGATTCCGCGGAACTGTCCCGGTGGAATGTGCCAGGCGAGGCAGCTATAGGAAAAATCAGCGAGCGGGTGGCCGAGCGTGGACAGCTCCCAGTCGAGAATCGCGATGATTCTCGGCTCGGCCGCATCGAAAATCAGATTGTCCATGCGGTAGTCGCCGTGCACCACGGTGGTCTCGTCGCCCGGCGGAATGCGTTCGGGCAGCCAGTCGATCAGCCGGTCCATGGCCGCGATTTGCTGCGTTTCCGAAGCCCGGTACTGCCTGGCCCAGCGGGCGATCTGGCGCGCGAAATAATTTCCGGGCTTGCCGTAATCCGCAAGACCCACGGCAGAGTAATCGACCTTGTGCAGCGCCGCGATGACGCGGTTCACTTCGTCGTAGATCGCCGCGCGCTCCGAGGACGCCAATCCCGGCAGCGCTGGGTCCCAAAGCACCCGCCCCTCGACACATTCCATGACGTAGAAAGCGCGGCCGATGACGCTTTCGTCCTCGCACAGGCAATAGGCCTTCGGCACCGGGATGCCCGCTTGCCTGAGGGCGGAGATTACGCGGAACTCGCGTTCCACCGCGTGCGCCGAAGGCAGGAGTTTTGCCGCGGGTCCGGGCTTCGCGCGCAGCACGTAGCGCATGCTTCCCGCCGAGAGGCGATAGGTCGGGTTGGACTGCCCGCCCCTGAACTGCTCGACGGCGAGCGGTCCCGCCAACCCCTCGATGCGTTCCCGCAGATAACGCTCGAGCGCGCCGATGTCGAAGCGGTGGCGCTCCTGGACCGGCATCGTGCCAATGAAGTGCTCACTCACGGGAATAAGTCCTCTTCGCGCGGGTCTCGTCGAAACGCCGACGATGGCGGCGGGGGCTCGACGCCGCCCGGCACCAGGACTGCCTCATACCAGGAGAGTGTTGCGCCTCCCGCCGGCTTGCGAATCTGGCGCGCTTCATGCTGTACCAACTACATCTCCCCGATCGCCGGTAGGCGTGAATCGGATTCAGTGAAAAGGAACACCATATGATCGAGTACTCTGTCCTGCTGCTGCAAGTCCTGTTATCCGGATTCCTCGCGGCGGGGTGCACGCTGTGCCTGCTTCAGCTCCTGCGGCGGAACCGGTCCTCAGGAGCCGCCCTCGATATGGAACTTTTCAGCTACGGCGCGGCAAACGAATTCGAAAGTGATTACCGCCGCCTGTTTCTCAGGCGCGGCGCCCGCAGCACGCTCGCCGCGAATTGACCGGCGGCGTCATCGCCGGACTTTTCAATAGGCGGACTTTTCCCGGAAATACTGAAAGCGGTCGATCGACCGCAGCTTGAGCTCGTGCATGTCGGCGCCCTGCAGGACCCTGAGTGGAACCTCGGTGCCGGCGGCGCCGAGCGACCAGACCTTGCGATAAAGCTCCTCGTGGTTTTTCACGGTATCGCCACCGGCGCCGACGACGATGTCGCCGGTCCTCACGCCAGCCTTGTCCGCGGGGCCGTCGGGAGAAACCCGGGTGACGAAAAGGCGCCCCTGCACTTCCTCGGTGGAAAGACCCAGCCACGGACGCGGCGGACCGTTGCGGCGCCCCTTCTCGATGAGGTCCGCGAGGATGGGCTTCAGCAGATCGATCGGCACGAACATGTTTCCCGGGAGCGGCGTGCCCGGCTCGAGCGTGTCGCGCACCAGCAGCGAACCGATGCCGACCAGCTTGCCTTCGCGGCTTACCAGCGCCGCGCCCGCCCACTGCATGGTCGGCGGCGCGGTGAAGATCGCCGTGTCGAGCAGGTATTCCCAGCTTCCGGTGAATTTGCGCTTGGACACGACATACGCAAGGCTCGCCGCCTCGCGCCCGCCCGCCGGAAGGATCATCACCGGCTCGCGCACGGCGAGATCGGCCGCCTGCCCCATCGACATCGGCTTCACTCGCAGAGGCACGCCCGCCTTCAGCAGACCGAAACCGCTCGCATGGTCATAGCCGATCAGCGTTGCCGGGGCCGTCCTGTTGTCCTGCGTGGTGATTTCGATGGATTCGGCTTCGATGACGATGTAGCCGATCGTAACGATATGGCCGCGCTCGTCGATCACCACACCGGTGCCTTCGCGGCTCTCGCCCAGTGTCGCGTTGCTGCGGGCGTCCGGGATGGCCTTCATCTTCACCCGCACGATCGCCGCGAGCATTTCCTCGGCTTCCCTCTCGGTTCGCGCCGGCGTCTGCTGGGTTTTTTCGGGGCGCGGCTTTTCCTTTGATTCCGATTCAGGGGCGGCACCGGCGGCGAGGGCGAACAGCCAAACCGACGCGAAGGCGAGAATTCGGGCGAGGATCATGATCAGTATCTGTAAGGCGCGGTGGCGTGCCGCACCGCGGCGCACGCCAACTCTTTGTCCATTGTCATACTAAATTCAACCGATTTCCAGTCCCCGGCGGCGCCCGACGCGGATCTATTTCTTGTCCCACGCCAATCTGGTTGCACAGCGCCGCAATCCCGGCGCCCGTGCGGACTGGGCTATCATTCGCGCATGAGCCCGCCGCGCGCCATGACACTGTTCCTCAATCTCGGGCATGCGCTCGATCACCTGCTCATGCTGATCTTTCCCACGGTGGTGCTGGCGATGAGCGCGGAACTCGGCCGCGGCTACGCCGACCTGCTGCCGCTCTCGCTCGGCGGATTCATCGCCTTCGGCGCGTTCTCGATTCCCGCCGGCTGGCTTGCCGATCGCTGGAGCCGCTTCGGCATGATGGTTGTGTTCTTCTTCGGCATCGGGGCGGCGAGCATACTCACCGGATTCGCGCGGGGCCCGCTCGAGATCGCGGCGGGCCTCACTCTCATCGGCGTCTTCGCAGCGATTTATCATCCGGTGGGCATCGCCATGCTGGTCGCGGGGCGGGAAAACGTCGGCCGCGTCCTCGGCGTGAACGGCGTGTTCGGAAACGTCGGGGTCGCCTTCTCGGCGCTGATCGCCGGCGCGCTCGCCGACACGGTCGGCTGGCGCGCCGCGTTCATCGTCCCGGGCGCGGTGGCGCTCGCCGCGGGAGCCGCGTTCGTGCTGCTGGCGCGCGATGCGAAAAGCACGGCGCCGGCGGGAAAAGTCGAGCGGCGCCCGATCTCCCGCGGCGACCTCGCCCGGGTGTTCGCGATCCTCACCGTCGCCACCACCTGCGGCGGGGTGATCTTCAACGCCACCACCATCGCCATGCCCAAGGTGTTCGACGAGCGGCTGTCGGCGCTCGTGCATTCGAATTTCGGCATCGGCGTCCTGGTGTGCGGCGTCTATCTGATCGCGGCAATGGCGCAGCTCTGCGTGGGCTGGTGGCTGGACCACCGCTCGCTCAAGGCGGTGTTCGTGCCCGTAGTCGCGCTGCAGGTGCCGCTACTCGCACTCGCGGGCACGACCGAGAGCTACCTGATGCTGGCGGTCGCTGTGGCGATGATGTTCTTCGTGTTCGGGCAAATTCCGATCAACGACGCCATGATCGCGCGCTACACCGCAGAGGAATGGCGCGCCCGCGCCTACGCCGTGCGCTACGTGGTCTCGTTTTCCGCCAGCGCCCTCGCGGTGCCGCTGATCGTGTCGCTCTACAAATCCAGCGGCGACTTCAGGTTGATGTACTTCGTGCTCGGGGCACTGGCGCTGACGACGTTTCTCGCCGCGCTGTTCTTCCCGGCGGAGAACGCCAGGGCGGCGCAAGGCTGAGCCGCCGTTTCCGGAATCCCGGCTGACCAGGGGATCCCGGCGCGCGCGTCGAACGCAAAAACGCGGGCGGAGGTATGCTTGCGGCAGGGCAACGCAGCCAGATCAATAAATCGCCCGCGCCGTTTCCACGAGGAGAAATCGACAATGCCGAGGCTGCAATCATTTCGATGGGACGTGCCGGCCGGCGCGCCCTTCCCGGCGCCGGATCTCGCCGATACATACCTTTCGGTGCGCAGCGTCACCGAGTCCCTCGCCCGCGGCCTCTCGGCCGAGGACTGCGCCATCCAGTCCATGCCGGACGCGAGCCCGGTCAAATGGCATCTTGCGCACACCACCTGGTTTTTCGAGACATTCCTGCTCGAGCCGCACCTGCCGGGCCACCGGCCCTATCACCCGCAATTCCGCGTCCTGTTCAATTCCTATTACAACGCCGTGGGCGACCGGCATCCGCGGCCCGAGCGGGGCCTGCTCTCCCGGCCTTCGCTTGCGGAGGTGCTCGCGTACCGGGGTCATGTGGATGCGGCCATGGAGCGGTTTTTCGCAAGTCCCGCCGCGGCCCGTGCGGAACTGCGCGCCCTGGCCGAGCTCGGACTCAACCACGAGCAGCAGCACCAGGAGTTGATCCTCACCGACCTGAAGCACATGCTCTCGCGCAACCCGCTGTTTCCCGCATTCCGCGAGCGGGATCCTGCATCCCGCGAGCAGCCGGCGATCGCGGGCAACGCTTCCAGTCCGGCGATTCGATGGCACCGCTATCCCGAGGGCATCCGCCAAGCCGGGGCGCTCGGGCGGGAATTCTGTTTCGACAACGAACAGCCGCGCCACCGCGTTTTCCTCGCCGAGTTCGATCTCGCAGACCGGCTCATCACCCACGGCGAATTTCGCCGATTCATCGAGGACAGAGGCTACAGCCGGCCCGAGCTGTGGCTCTCGGAAGGCTGGGACATCGTGCGCGCGCAAGGCTGGAGCGCGCCGCTTTACTGGCACGAGCGCAACGCTCGCCGGAATGTATTCACGCTTCGAGGGCTGGAAGAATTCGATCCCGCCGGTCCGGTGTGCCACGTGAGCTGGTTCGAGGCCGACGCCTATGCCCGGTGGGCCGGGGCGCGCCTGCCCACCGAATTCGAATGGGAATGCGCCGCCGCCGATCAGGAAGTGTCCGGAAATTTTCTCGACAGCGGCGCACTGCATCCGTCCGCCGCGCCGCAAGACGGCGAGGGGCCGCGGCAGCTGTTCGGCGACGCCTGGGAATGGACCAGCAGCTCCTACGGCCCTTATCCCGGATACCGGCCTTCCCCCGGCACGGTGGGCGAATACAACGGCAAGTTCATGAGCAACCAGTATGTCCTTCGCGGCGGCTCCTGCGCGACGCCGCAATCGCACATGCGCGCGAGCTACCGGAATTTTTTCCCGGCCTCTGCGCGCTGGCAGTTCAGCGGCATCCGGCTCGCGCGCGACGCCTGAGGCCCGATCGCCGCGGCGCGTTCGAATTGCGCCCCTGGATTCGCGACAATGATGACCATTCCAAAAACCATGCGCGCGGTCGAAATCACGCAGCCGGGCGGGCCCGATGTGCTCAAGATTGGAACGCGCCCCGTTCCCCAGCTGAAGCCCGGCGAAGTGCTGATCAAGGTCGAGGCGGCGGGCGTGAACCGCCCCGACGTCATGCAGCGCACCGGCCACTATCCCGTGCCGCCTGGCGCGTCCGATATTCCGGGCCTGGAGCTCGCCGGCAAAATTGTTGCAATCACCGACGGCGTGAATGCGTTCCGTGTCGGCGAAGCGGTCTGCGCGCTGGTGCAGGGCGGCGGCTATTCCGAGTATTGCGCGGCGCCGGCGCCGCAATGCCTGTCGATCCCGAAGGGCCTGTCGGCGATTCAGGCGGCCTCGCTGCCCGAGACGTTTTTCACCGTGTGGAGCAATGTCTTCGACCGCGCGGGGCTCAAGCCCGGCGAGTCCTTCCTCGTGCAGGGAGGATCGAGCGGAATCGGCGTCGCGGCGATCCAGATGGTGAAGGCCTTCGGGCACACGGTATTCGCGACGGCGGGCAGCGCGGAAAAATGCGAGGCCTGCGTGAAGCTCGGGGCGGACCGCGCCATCAACTACAAGACCGAGGATTTTGCCGCCGTGGT
>JBGPLD010000061.1:0-6637 GCA_041486325.1 Gammaproteobacteria bacterium | reverse complement strand
TTTCATCGAGATCGTGCGCAGCGATCCGGCGGTCGAAAATGTGGTCGGCTTCACCGGCGGCGGCCAGCGCAATTCCGGCTTCATGTTCATTTCGCTGAAGCCGCTAAGGGAGCGCAGGCTCTCCGCCGACCAGGTGATCGCGAGGCTGCGCCCGCGCCTGGCGCAGGAGCCCGGCGCGAACCTCTTTCTCGTGCCGGTGCAGGACATCCGCATCGGCGGGCGGCAGGCGAATGCGCAGTATCAGTTCACGCTGCAAGCCGACGATCTCGCCGAGCTGCGCACCTGGGAGCCGCGCGTGCGCCGGGAGCTATCGCAAATGTCGGAGCTCACCGACGTCAACACCGACCAGCAGGAGAAAGGACTGCAGACGACTGTCGTGATCGACCGGCCCACCGCGGCTCGCCTCGGCATCACGCCGAAGATGATCGATTCGGCGCTCTACAACGCTTTCGGCCAGGCGCAGGTTTCCACCATCTACTCTGCGCTCAATCAATACCACGTGGTCATGGAGGTGGCGCCGCAGTACTGGCAAAGCCCCGAGGCGCTGAACGGCGTGTACCTTCTTTCGCCGACCCGAGGGCAGGTGCCGCTCTCGGCGATCGCGCGCTACGGGCCGAGCACAGCGCCGCTGGCGGTAAACCATCAGGGGCAGTTCGTGGCCTCGACTATTTCGTTCAACCTCCCGGTCGGCGTGACGCTGGGCGAGGCGACGCGGGCGATCAACGACGCGATGGCGCGAATCGGGGTGCCCACCACCGTCCAGGGCAGTTTCCAGGGCACAGCGCGTGCGTTTCAGGCTTCGCTCGAGAGTCAGCCGTGGCTCATTCTCGCGGCGCTCGTGACCGTCTATATCGTGCTGGGAGTGCTCTACGAGAGCTACGTGCACCCGATAACGATTCTATCGACCCTGCCCTCGGCGGGCGTGGGGGCAATCCTCGCGCTGATGCTCGCTCGCACAGAATTCAGCATCATCGCGCTGATCGGCGTGATCCTGCTGATCGGCATCGTCAAGAAGAACGCCATCATGATGATCGACTTCGCGCTCGAGGCCGAGCGCAAGGAAGGCAAGAGCCCCGAGGAAGCGATCTTCCAGGCGTGCCTGTTGCGTTTCCGGCCGATCATGATGACGACGATGGCGGCGATGCTGGGTGCGGTGCCGCTCGCGATCGGATTCGGTGACGGCGCCGAGCTGCGCCGGCCGCTCGGCATTTCGATCGTCGGCGGCCTCGCCGTAAGCCAGCTGCTCACGCTGTATACAACGCCGGTGGTGTACCTCTATCTGGATCGTTTCCGCCTGTGGTGCCGGCGCGTGTGGACAGGTCACGGCTCCGCGTTGGAGGCCGCATGAATCGCGGCGCCCTGACGCTGGGACTCGCCGCCGCGCTCGCCGGCTGCATGGTTGGGCCCGACTACCTGCGGCCGGACGCCGCCGTACCCGATGCTTACAAGGAAGCAGGCGACTGGAAGCTCGCGCAGCCGCGCGACGGCGCGAGCCGCGGCAGATGGTGGGAGGACTTCGGTGATCCGCAATTGAACGCCCTGATCGAGCAGGTCGAGATCTCGAACCAGACCGTGCTCGTGGCCGAGGCGCAGTTCCGCCAGGCGCGCGCGCTGGTCGCGTCCTCGCGCGCAGCCCTCTATCCGGCGCTCGACGGCAGCGCGTCGATCATCCGCAGCCGCTCGCCCACGGGCGTGATCGGCGGGACCACCGCCGGGCGGGTTCTCACCAACCGCACCGCGAGCCTGGACGCAAACTGGGAGGCGGACTTGTGGGGCCGGGTGCGCCGCGCGGTCGAATCCAATGAAGCCAATGCTCTGGCGAGCGCCGCGGATCTCGCCGCCGCGCGCCTGTCGGCGCAGGCCGAGCTGGCTTCGGATTATTTCCAGTTGCGTATCCTCGACGCGCAAAAGCAGCTCATCGAGGACACGGTCGCTGCATTTCAGAAATCGCTTGACCTGACGAAGAACCGCTACGACGCCGGCGTTGCCGCCAAGGTGGACGTGGTCCAGGCCCAGACGCAATTGAAGAGCACGCAGGCCGATGCAATCGACCTTGGCGTGCAGCGCGCCCAGTTCGAGCATGCGATCGCGGTGCTGATCGGCAAGCCGCCGGCGGCGCTTTCCCTCGAGCGCGTGCCGCTTGCGATATCGATGCCGCTCATTCCCTTCGGCCTGCCCTCGGAGCTCCTGGAGCGCCGGCCCGACATCGCCGCCGCGGAGCGCCACGTTGCCGGCGCCAACGCGCAAATCGGCGTGGCGAAGGCGGCCTATTTTCCTTCGCTGAGCCTTTCGGCATCTGGTGGCTTCCGCAGCACGGACGCGGCGCAGTGGTTCACCGTGCCGAGCCGATTCTGGTCGATCGGCCCGGCCCTTGCGCAATCGATCTTCGACGCGGGCCTGAGGCGCGCGCAAACCGACCAGGCCATCGCCGCGTACGACGCGACCGTCGCGCAGTATCGCCAGGCCGTGCTCGCCGGCTTCCAGGAGGTCGAGGACAACCTCGCGGCGCTGCGCATTCTGGAAGAGGAGGCAAAAGTGCAGGAAGACGCGGTGCGCGCCGCGCGCGAGTCGGTAACGCTCACCCTCAATCAGTACAAGGCGGGAACGGTGAGCTTCCTCAATGTCGCCATCGTGCAGACCACGCTGCTGAACAACGAGCGCACCGCCATGGGTATCCTCGGCCGGCGGCTCGTCGCGGCCGTGACCTTGGTGAAGGCGCTGGGCGGCGGCTGGAACGCCTCGGAGCTCGCTCAGATGTAGCGGGCAGAGCGCCTGCCGCACTCGAAATTTCGCTGAATGCATTCAGCAAGATTCAAGCTTGGTGCGGCTCTCCGGGCGATTAGTGTGCGTTTACTGGCACACTTCTCCGGGACTTTCCATCAAGATTTTTCTGTTCTGTAGACTTCCTGAGAAGTATCAATACCGGATCGAAGGCGAATAATTCTCTCGATTTCCGGATCGCCTCTTTGCATCGGGCGGGGAGCGTACAGCGCCCTGCCGCGTGCAGCTGCGTCGGGTGCCGGGTCGCAGAGGTAATACACTGCAAAACTTTTCCTGTAAATCCCTCCCGGCGGCGTGAACGGCTTGCTCATGCCGTGCCAGGAATTCTGCGTGGTGTCGAACAGAACAGCCCGGTTGAAACGCGGCTCTATTTCGGTGACCAGTTCGCCGGGTTCGTTCGTTTGCGAATCGTGCGCCCAGAAGCCAAGATGCCCGCCGTGCTCGGGTTGCAGCTCCTTGGAAAGGTAAACAATGATGTTCAACTTTCGCTGCAATCCAAGTTTAGGATGTATGGAATAGTCCAGGTGCGGATTGAGGTTTCCTCCGCTCTCGTGAATATGCCAGCCGCCTCCGTGCAAGCCTTGGTCAGCGTAGAGCCTCTTTCCGACGGCAGCCTCGAATAGCGCCACTGTTTCCCTTGCCTGCAGCAGCGAAAACGCCTGATATGTCAGCGGCGGGAACGCGTTCCAGTCGTTTAAGGCCTTTTTGTCCTCGAGGGGATTCTTGTAATAAAACCATTCGGCCGAGCCGTAGTCGGGGAATTCCGCGCTCAATTTGTCGGCGACCTCATGTTCAAACAGACCATCTATGACGCAGTAATCGAACGGCGGCCGCGAGCCATACTCTTTGAGCGCAAGTCGTACAACGTCGAATGAAATCATATGGTCCCTGAGTATTGATATAGAGTTTTTCGATCACTCCGAATTGCGAGAATAAGACCGCGAGTCTGGAAATACAATCCACAGACCAGGTCTGCGTCGGAGAATCGGGTGCCCGCCTAGCGTCCGACTGCCGCGAGAAGCTCGCGCATGCGTGCGTCGAAGGAGTGAGCCTGGTGGAAGTGGCTGACGAGCTGCATCGCGCGTTCGCGGGCTCCTTGCGGATCCGCGAGCACGGAGCGCACATGGGCATGCAATTCCGCTTCGTCCTTGTACACGAGCAGGCCGCCAAGCTTTTTATCGGGAACAAGTTCGTGGAGCTCGCGCTTCTCGTCCACGAGTTGCGGCACTCCGCAGGCCGCGGCCTCGAAGACTCTAGGATTCAGGCCGAAGTCGTAGCGGCCGTACCAGGTATGGATGTTGAGCGTCGCCAGCGACGACGTGAATATGCGCGCCATTTCCTCCGGGGAGAAGAAGCCATTGCGCAGAAGCGGCCGCAACGGAGAGCTTCGCACGAGTTTCTTGCGCCACGGACCGAATATCCGCAGCTTGCAGAGCTTCGCGTCAACGAGATTGGCGACGATCCTCTCGCGATTTTCCGACCAGTCTCCTGCGAAGGAGATCTCGGAGGCGAGGGCCGGGTCGGCCGGCTGGGGACGATGTACCGACGGCTCGCAGGCGGTCGGCAGAAAGCGGACGTTGCGGATGCCGCGCTCCCTATAGGCGTCGACCGAGTATTTGGCGTTGGTGAACGCAAAATCGTAGGCGGGGAGAATGCGGCAGGCCCGCTCGAACTGGAACGGGTCGTTCAGCCACCAGTTGACGCGCGGAATGCCGCGATCCCGCAGGAGCTCGAGCGTCCGCGCGGCGACGTTGAAGCCGTAGAGGGTCAGGAACAGGTCGGGCTTGGATTCCTCCACCGCGGCCATGAGTCGCGGGGCGACGAGTTGCTCGGGCGCGACTTCTCCCCGCACACGCCCGCGGATTTTCTCCAGCAGGTTCGGCGAGTAGTCCACCGGCGTGACTTCGTGGCCTAGGCGCCCGAGGGCGCCCTGGGCGAAGCGCACTGTCGGAACGGTCCGGAGCTTCCCGGGAACTGCGAACAAGATTCTCAAGGCGACTCCGTCTGGGAGGCGACAACATTCTAACCGGTGGCCAGAATCTGCTCGAAGGCGAGCGAGATTGCCCGCATGCAATGATATCGCTCTCCCATCAAATAATTATCCTTCGCCATTGTGGCGCCCATTGGGAGAGTCCATAACGCCCGGGAAAGCCAAATCACAGCCCGGCGCCAACTCCCGGGTGGAGGGACCCTGCATGGTAAAATGCCGCTTTGCCCGCCGCTAAAATCAGAAAAATGTTCAATCCCAACAAGACCCTGCACCAGATCGATCCGGAGCTTTGGACCGCTGTCCAGCAGGAAAACCAGCGCCAGGAAGACCACATTGAGCTGATCGCTTCGGAAAATTACGTGAGCCCCGCGGTGCTCGCCGCGCAAGGCTCGCAGCTCACCAACAAGTATGCCGAAGGCTATCCGGGAAAGCGCTATTACGGCGGCTGCGAATTCGTGGACCTCGCCGAGAAACTGGCGATCGAGCGCGCGAAAAAACTTTTCGGCGCTGAATACGCCAACGTCCAACCGCATTCGGGCTCGCAGGCGAACCAGGCTGTATACATGGCGGTGCTGAAGCCGGGCGATGCGATCCTCGGCATGTCGCTCGCCCACGGCGGGCACCTCACGCACGGCGCGGCGGTGAACGCGAGCGGCAAGCTCTATCACGCGATTTCCTACGGACTGAATGCCGAAGAGAGAATCGACTACGAAGAAGTGGAACGTCTCGCGCATGAGCACCATCCGCGCATGATCGTCGCCGGCGCTTCGGCGTATTCGCGCGTGATCGACTGGAAGCGGCTGCGCGACATCGCCGACGCGGTCGATGCCTGGCTGATGGCTGACGTCGCCCATTACGCCGGGCTCATCGCCACCGGCCTGTACCCGAGCCCGATCGGCATCGCCGATTTCGTCACCAGCACCACGCACAAGACGCTCCGCGGCCCGCGCGGCGGACTGCTCCTCGCCGGCGGCGAACACGAGAAGATCCTCAATTCCGCGATTTTTCCCTGCCTCCAGGGCGGGCCGCTGATGCATGTCATCGCCGCGAAGGCGGTGGCGTTCAAGGAGGCGCTTGAACCGGGTTTCTGCGACTATCAGGTGCAGGTGATCGCCAACGCGAAGGCCATGGTGAAGGCATTGCAGTTCCGGGGCTTGCGCATCGTGTCGGGCGGCACCGACTGCCATATGTTTCTCCTCGATCTGCGCGCGAAAAACATTACCGGCCGCGACGCGGAAGACGCGCTTGGCCGCGCGCATATCACGGTTAACAAGAACGCGATCCCCAACGATCCGCAAAAGCCTTTCGTCGCCAGCGGCATCCGCATCGGCTCGCCGGCGATGACCACGCGCGGTTTCCGCGAAAGCGAAGCCGAACGGCTTGGAAACCTGATCGCCGATGTTCTCGATGCGCCTCAGGACGAAAAGGTGATCAGGCGGGTCGCCGCAGACGCCGGCGAACTGTGCCGCCGGTTTCCCGTCTATCGGGCCGCGGAATCGGGCGCCGCCCAGCGCGTGGCTGCCGCTTGACCGAAATGCCCGGGGAATAGAAAGTGAAATGCCCGTTTTGCAAGACCGAAGACACCGCCGTGATCGACTCGCGCGAGTCGGAGGACGGCGACAGCGTGCGCCGCCGCCGCCAATGCGAGGAATGCGGCAAGCGCTTCACCACTTACGAGCGCGTCGAATTGTCGATGCCCATGGTGGTCAAATCCAACGGCCAGCGGGTACCCTATGACGTCGGCAAGATCCGCACGGGTTTCATGCGGGCACTGCACAAACGGCCGGTGCCTACCGAGTACGTCGATCAGGCCCTCAATCGAATCGAGCAGCGCATTCTCGCCCTGGGCGAGCGCGAGGTGCCGAG
>JBGPLD010000060.1:0-6658 GCA_041486325.1 Gammaproteobacteria bacterium | reverse complement strand
GCCGGTGGAAATTCCGCGGAGGCCGACAAGCTGGGTGCGGCGTTCGTGGGCCGCACGAGAGCAGGCGATCCCTTGGTGCCGATGCAGGAACAACCGATTCCCGGCATCGGGCCGGACCCCGAACAAATTCGTCAGAATCAATTCACGTTCGCCAAAGATCCGATGGGCGCAGGCTGCCCTTTTGGAGCGCATGTGCGTCGCGAGAATCCGCGCAACACCGATTACCCCGGACGCCCGACCGGACTCGCAAAACTCATCACCATGCTCGGTTTTGGTCCAAGCGGCTTCCGGGACGACCTGATGTCCTCCGTTCGCTTTCATCGCATTCTGCGGCGCGGCCGCGAATACGGGCCCGAGCTCTTGCCCGAGAACGCGCTCGCACCGGCGCCGCCGAACGATCCGGAACGCGGACTGCAATTCATCTGTCTCAACGCGAACATCTCGCGTCAATTCGAGTTTTTGCAGAATGCGTGGACAGTGAACACCAAGTTCTCCGGATTGACCGGAGAGAGCGACCCGCTGATCGGCAATCGTGAGGCAATACCGGGTTGTCCGGTTACCGACAATTTCACGATGCAGAAAGACGGCAGTTTACGGCGCCGCGTCTCGGGCCTGCCGCAATTCATCACCGTGCGCGGTGGTGCATATTTTTTTCTTCCAGGACTACGCGCTTTGCGCTACTTCGCCGGAGCCGGCGATACCTAGGAGTGCATAGCTGTAGGCAAGGAATTGCGGCTGAGCAGGGTTCGCATTAGACTGCCCCATCGCCGTATCTTCTCCAGCGCCCTATTTGAACCGATGCCGGTTTCTACAAGCACTGCCATTCTTTTCGAATCCGAATCGCAGCACCGGGCGCTGCTCGCGTGCGTCTGCGTATCCGTCGCACTGCATGCATTGGCTCTGTTTTCGTTTCCGGGATTCCCGGCCGACGCCCGCGCGAATACTCCTGCCATGCTGACCGCACTGTTCGCGCCGACGCTGTCGCTGCCGGAAGCCGCTCCCACGGTCAAGAAAGCCACACCCCCTCCGTCCAGGCCGCCCAAATCCAGGAAGGAAGACAGACCCGAGGCCCTGCGGCCCGTCATTACCGATCCCTCTCTTTCCGCGCCGCCGATTTCGCAGCAAGCGGTCCCGAACCTTGAATCGACAGCAAGCCTGCCGGCGAAAACCGCAAGCACCGCGCCTTCGAACTCGCCGGACTCCACGCCTGGCGCGCCGGAGCCGCAGGCGCCCTACAATCAGGGCGAGGCCATCGCTCGATCACCAAGCAATGCAATCGATGCAGGCACGCTCGATCAATACCGCCTTGCGCTGATTGACGCCGCGCGGCGCTACAAACGCTACCCGGCGCAGGCGATGGAGAAGGGCTGGCAGGGCAGGGTGGAGGTTCGCCTTGTGATCGGCGCGGATGGCGTGATCCAGGCCGCAATCGTCAAGACATCGAGCGGCTACCGGATCCTCGACGATCAGGCCATGGACATGGTCAAGAGAGGAAAGCCCCTGACGCAGATTCCGCCTGCACTGCGCGGACGCGAATTCACCGTGGATATTCCGGTTATTTTCGACCTGCAAACGGGTTGAATTTGGTCTCGAGCGGATCAGGCGCAGGCGCGCCTGCAGGCGCTCTCTCTCGGGCCGTGTCTACGCGGGCCGGCGCAGGACCGGCGATGCTCGGTGCGCGAACAGCCTCATCAGAACAAGCAGAGCCAGCAGCGTGACGACATAAAAGCCGAGCTGGATGCCGTACGGCCGCGCGGTGTAGCCGACCAGAGTGTGCATCAGCTTTCCCACGATGCTGTCGTCGGGCAACAGCCAGGACGTATCCCATATGGTTTCGCCCAGCGAGGGCAATACGTCGGCCTGCACGAGGTAGGCGGCCCCCTGCGCGGCCATACCCGCGGCTAGCAGCAGGATCAGCCAGCCGGTCACGACAAACAGGCGTTTTGCCGAAATTCGCAGCAGCCCGAAGTACATCGTGGTGGCGAGCGCCATCCCGCCTAACAAGCCGAGCGCGAATCCCCCGGTCAGTTCCGCTTTTTGTCCCGGACCTGCCGAAGCAATGCCGTACAGAAACAGCACCAGCTCGGATCCTTCGCGCAGAACTGCGAGCATCACGACGACAGTAAGCGCATACAGGGGCTTGGCGCCTTCGCGCACTGCCGCACCGACCGAATTGAGGCTCGACGCCATTTCGCGGCCATGCCGGGTCATCCATACGTTATGCCAACCCAGCATGACCACGGCTAGAAACAGGACCGCAGCGTTGAAAATCTCCTGGCCGAGGCCGGATGCGGCGGCGGCAAGAATGTCGGCGAACGCCGCCACGACCAGCGCACCGAGCGAACCTGCGACAACTCCGGCCGCCACCCACGAACCTCTGCCGGGGACACTTCGGGTCGCCGCCAGGACGATGCTTACGACCAGTGCGGCCTCGAGCACTTCGCGCAGGACGATGACGGCAGTTGCAAGCATGCTTTATCCGAAATGAATCGCAGGCTATTTCGCGACAATGCTGCCCTTGGCCGTGCTTTCGTGAAACTCGCCGACAAACCGGTAGACGCCCGGCTTCAGCGGCCCGATGGTGATCGTGGCTTCGCTATTGCCGGGGATGATTTTTTCCCGTTTCAAATCGTGACTTTCGAATTCTTCCGCTGTCGAATCCTGATTCCTGACCAGAAGGCGGATCTTTTTCCCGGCCGGAACCAGCAATTGCGCCGGCTCGAAGCGATGATCCTTGATGGTGAGCGTATAGGAGGGGTCTTGCGCATGCGTCGGGGCTGAGAGCAACAGTCCAGGAGCGCACGCGAAACTCATCCAGAACAAGGTCTTAAACATACATGGCTTCCTTCAGTTGGGCAATCGTTTATAAATGATATTGATTCTCATTAGTAAAGTCAACTGGGGGTGTCGTGCCTGTTGGACTGCTGGCCCGCATTCCGGAAGCTGGGACTGGTGTCTTCCGATCCCTTTAGGAGCTGAATCGGCGGGACCTGTGGCCTGCGTGCATGAACCTGTTATGGTGCGTTCGGCTAGAATGCCGCGCTCCCGAGCTTGCAAGCGAACCGGATAATTCGCGCCCCTGAAATGCCGAGACGTTATCTTCTTGCCGCGTTGCTGCTGTTTGGCGGCTGTGCCGCGTCCCCGCCGCACGAGCAGGCCGAAAGCGGTGGGACGATGGGCGCCCTGCCGGCTGCGCCGAAAATTGCGTTGGCATTGGGCGGCGGCGCAGCGCGCGGCTTTGCCCACATCGGCGTGATCAAGGCGCTCGAAGCACAGGGCATTTCCCCGGACATTGTGGTCGGCACCAGCGCCGGCAGCCTGGTGGGCTCGCTGTACGCGGCCGGTATTGGAGGCTTTGAGCTTCAGCGGCTGGGACTGGCGATGGACGACGGCGCCGTCAGCGACTGGTCCTTGCCCGACCGTGGCGTGATCAAGGGCGAGGCGCTTCAGAACTTCGTCAATGAATCCCTGCAGTACCGCACGATCGAGCGCATGACGAGAACGCTCGCAATCGTCGCGACGGATCTTCAGACCGGGGAACCCATAGTGTTCCGCACGGGCAATACGGGAATCGCCGTGCGCGCCTCGTCGAGCGTGCCGGGTCTATTCCAGCCGGTTCGAATCAACGGTCGCGAGTATGTTGATGGAGGCCTGGTGAGCCCGGTACCGGTGCGCATCGCCCGCTCGCTTGGCGCGGATTTCGTGATTGCCGTCGACATTTCGCGCAGGCCGCAGCAGGGAAAGACTTCCAGTTCTCTCGACGTTCTGCTGCAGACCTTCGCGATCATGGGCCAGTCGATTGCGGCGAACGAGTTGCCGCTCGCTGATATCGTAATCCGTCCCAATATCGACGGAATCGGCGGCGCGGATTTTCAGGCGAAGCATGTGGCCGTGTTGGAAGGGGAGCGCGCGGTGGCGGCGAAGCTTCCGGAGCTGCGCGCCAAGCTCGAGCTGCTTCGCGACAAGATGCGCCGCAAAGAGTGACGGGGCACCTACACATCGCAAAGAGCAGAGCCTTGGGCAAGCTGATTCGCTTTGCCGTGATTGCGATGCTCGCGGTTGCGCCGGCGTGCGCTTTCCCGCAGCAACTCGAAATCATTCCGCTCAAGCATCGCACGGTGGACCAGGTGCTGCCAGTGCTGCACCCGCTCCTCGATCCGGGAGGCACGCTTTCCGGGATGCAGGATCAGTTGTTCGTGCGCACCAATCCGAGAAATCTCGCGGAGTTGAAACGGGTGCTGGAAAGCATCGACACCGTTCCGCGCCGGCTGATTATCTCCGTTCGCCACGACGCCGTGTCCGCATCGGAGCGGCGCGGGGGCGAGGTAACGGGAACCATTGGCGGGGGCCGCGCAGTGATCAGCAACCAGCCTGGCGGTGCTCGCGCCGGCAACGGGATAAGCGCTCGCGTTTTCGATTCGCGCTCGGCGGGCGACGACAGCCTGGTCCAGCAGATCCAGGTATTGGAAGGTAGTGCGGCGCTGATTCAGGCGGGACAGGCGGTTCCGGTCGCAGGCCGGACCGTCACGCGCGTCCCCGGCGGCACCGTCGTCACCGATTCCGTTTCCTTTCGCGACGTTACCGCCGGGTTCGAGGTGGTGCCGCGCGTGGTTGGCGATCACGTAATGCTCGAAATCAGTCCGCGGCGTGATTCGCAGGGAGCAGACGGCAGCGTAAGCATTCAGCGAATTTACAGCACCGTGAGCGGCAGGCTGGGAGAATGGTTTGAGCTCGGCGCAATCGCCGGGGACGAGTCGCGCCAGCGGTCGGGCCTGTTGTCCGGCGCGAGCGAATCGCGCTCGGACAACCGCCGCGTCTGGATCAAAGTCGAAGAGATCAAGTAAGCTCTGGATTCGATGACTGCGATTCGGCAGGACCTCAAGGCGGTTTTCAGCCAGCATGGCCTGCTCTCGAAAAAAATTCCGGATTTCCGGGCGCGACCGCAGCAGCTTGAAATGGCGGAATTTGTTGCAAAGGCGATTCGCGACAACGCGGCGCTCATCTGCGAAGCGGGCACCGGCACCGGCAAGACCGTGGCCTATCTCGTCCCGGCCCTGCTCTCGGGCGGCAAGGTCGTCATCTCGACCGGCACCAAGACCCTGCAGGACCAGCTCTATTACCGCGACCTGCCGATGGTGCGCGAGGCGCTGAACGTACCGGTGACGACGGCGCTGCTCAAGGGCCGGGCGAACTACGTTTGTCACTATCACCTCGAGCACAATCTCGCCGAGGCTCGGCTGCCAAGCCGCGAGGACGCCGTACACCTGCAGAGAATCGCGCGTTTCGCCAAAGTGACCCGCAGCGGAGACAGGAGCGAACTCGCGGAAGTGCCGGAGAATTCGCTCGCATGGAACCTCGCTACTTCGACGCGTGATAACTGCCTGGGCCAGTCCTGTCCAAAGTATGCCGACTGTTTTGTAATGGCTGCCCGGCGCGAGGCGCTGGCCGCGGACATGGTGGTCGTAAACCACCACCTTTTCTTTGCGGACGTAATGCTCAGGGACGAGGGCGTCGCGGAGTTGCTGCCCGCCTGCAACACCGTGATTTTCGACGAAGCGCACCAGTTGCCCGAGACAGCGACGCTGTTTTTCGGCGAGACCGTGTCCACCGGCCAGCTGCTCGAGCTTGCCCGGGATGCGCGCGTCGAGGCGCTGTCGAGCGCTAAGGACGTTCCGGGGCTGCCGCAGCTCGCGGCTGGGCTCGAGAGGGCGGCGCGCGATCTGCGGCTCGCTCTGCCCAATAACAATGCTCGCCTTACGTCATTGTCCCTTAAGTCGAACCGCGAATTTGCCGCGGCATTTACCGCTCTTGAGTCGGCTGTCGACTCCCTGCGCGTTGCATTCGCACCGATTGCCGAGCGAGGCGAGGGACTTGCACGCTGCGCTGAGCGCGCGCGGGAGACAGGAGCCAGACTCGCGCGCTGGCATGATGAGAGCCGCGACGACCTGGTTCGCTGGGTCGAGGTATTCGATCATTCGCTGCACCTCAATGCCACGCCGCTTTCGGTCGCCGATATTTTCCGCAGGCAGCTCGATGGCCAACTGCGCTCGTGGATCTTTACTTCTGCGACGCTCGCCGTGAGCGGGGACTTTGGTCATTACCGGACCGAATTGGGGCTCGACGATGCGCGAACGGGATGCTGGGACAGCCCGTTCGATTTTGCTGCGAATGCAATGGTCTACGTTCCGAAGAATATGCCGCACCCGAACAGTGCCGAGCACACCCGCGCCGTCGTTGCCGCCGCGCTTCCGGTGATTCGCGCAAGCGGAGGGCGCGCTTTCCTGCTGTTTACGACACTTCGTGCCATGCGCCTCGCGCACGCGCTGCTTCTGGAGGAATTTCAGCTGGAGAAAATAAATTTTCCCTTGCTCCTGCAAGGCGAGGGATCCCGCACCGATTTGCTGGAACGGTTCAGACGGCTTGGCAACGCGGTGCTGGTGGGGAGCAGCAGCTTCTGGGAGGGAGTGGACGTGCGCGGTGATGCCCTGTCCCTGGTTGTCATCGACAAGCTGCCGTTTGCCCCGCCGGACGATCCGGTCATTGCCGCGCGGCTCGAGTTGCTCGAGCGCGATGGACACAACCCATTTCTTGATTTTCAGTTGCCTCAGGCCGTGATCGCCTTGAAGCAGGGCGCCGGCCGGCTGATCCGCGACGAGCG
>JBGPLD010000059.1:0-6710 GCA_041486325.1 Gammaproteobacteria bacterium | reverse complement strand
GTTCTTCGATTTTCCGGTGCGACCCATCTACATGGCCCGATTTACAATAGGATCCATGAACGATTCTTCCTCTTTCGATCCACGCGCCCTGGCTCCGCGCCGGCGCAAGGCGCTGCGGGCGCGCGCGCACGCGCTGGACCCTGTGGTGATGATCGGCGAGGCGGGCCTGTCCCCGGGGATCCTGGCGGAGCTGGACCGCAGTCTAAAGAGTCACGAGCTGATCAAGATACGTGTCCTCGGCGCCAACCGTGGCGCCCGGGACACCCTGCTGGCGGAAATCTGCGCGCAGAGCGGTGCGCAACCGGTTCAGCACATCGGCAGGATGCTGGTGATCTTCCGGGAAAACCCGGACCTGGAATCGCGGCGCCCTGACGCCAAGCTCAGCGCGCGCCGCATTCCCCGCGCGCCGGAACGGCGCAAGCGCCCCGGGGCCCCGGAAGACAAGCGGCGCGATGCGCGCCGCTCGGGACCGAGACCTTCGGTACCCCGCCGCCAGCCGTACCAGCCGGCGTCGCGGCGCAAATCCCGGCGCATCCTCACTCGTACCTGACGTCGAGGATTTCGTATTTGCGAATCCCGCCGGGGGTCTGCACGTCCACCTCGTCCCCCGCGTATTTGCCGATCAGCGCCCGCGCAATGGGCGAGCCGATCGAGATCTTGCCCTTCTTGATGTCGGATTCGTCGTCCCCGACGATCTGGTAGGTCACCGGCTCCCCGCCCTTCAGGTCCTCGAGATCCACGGTCGCGCCGAACACGCAGCGCCCGTCGGCATCGAGCAGCTTGGGGTCGATGACTTGCGCATTGGAAAGCTTCGCTTCGATCTCCTTGATCCGGCCTTCGATGAAGCTTTGGCGCTCCTTGGCCGCATCGTACTCGGCATTTTCTGAAAGATCGCCGTGCGAGCGCGCGTCGGCGATCGCCGATATCGCGCCTGGCCGGTCGATGGCCTTGAGGCGATGCAGTTCCTGCCGCAGCAGTTCCGCACCGGAGACAGTCACGGGAATCGTGCCCATATTTTCTCAAAAATAATCCGCCGCGGCGCGGCAAGCGCCAGCTTCGCAGCGGTTGATTCAGTCCGGAATAAGTCGCGGGAGGCGGCTTTATGTCACCACCTTTTCAGGAATTTTGCAATAGGCCACCCGGGTTCAAATCGTTTCAACCCAGACTCGCGTGCAGGCTCTGCAGGGAATAGGGCGCCAGGGCCCCCATATAGCGCATTCCTTCGCAGGCGGCGCGGGCGCCTGCCACGGTTGTGTAGTACGTGATGCGCTGCTGCACCGCGCTCGTGCGGATCGAGCGCGAGTCGGAAATGGCGCTGCGCTTCTCCTCCACGGTATTGACAATCAGGCTTACCTCGCCGTTCTTGATCATGTCGACAATGTGCGGGCGGCCCTCCGCCACCTTGTTGACCACGGTCACGGCGATTCCGTGCGCGGCGAGTACTTTCGCGGTGCCCCTCGTTGCGATCAGATTGAAGCCCAGATGCATCAGATTCCGGGCGACTTCCACCACCGGGAGCTTGTCGCTGTCCCTGACGCTGATAAATGCCGTCCCCGCCTCGGGCAGCGTGGCGCCTGCCGCGATCTGTGATTTGACAAAAGCCTCCCCGAAGGACGCGCCCACCCCCATGACCTCGCCCGTGGATTTCATCTCGGGGCCAAGAATGGTGTCGACGCCCGGAAATTTGACGAACGGGAACACGGCCTCCTTGACCGAGAAATAACGGGGAATGACCTCGCCCCGCACGCCCTGTTGCCCGAGGGTCACTCCCACCATGCAGCGTGCCGCGATCTTGGCGAGCGGCACGCCCGTCGCCTTGCCCACGAACGGCACGGTGCGCGAGGCACGGGGGTTCACCTCAAGCACATAAATCTTGTCGCGCTGCCCGTTTTTCTGTTCATTTTTCTGAATGGCGAACTGCACATTCATGAGACCCACGACCTTGAGAGCACGCGCAAGTTCCACCGTCTGGCGGCGCAGCTCCGCCTCCACCTGGGGCGCCAGCGAATACGGCGGGAGCGAGCAAGCAGAATCGCCGGAATGCACGCCGGCCTGCTCAATGTGCTCCATGACTCCGCCGATCAGCACTTTCTCGCCGTCGCTGACCGCGTCCACATCGACTTCGGTAGCGTCGTTCAGGAACCGGTCGAGCAGCACCGGTGAGTCGTTCGAAACCTTGACCGCCTCGCGCATGTAGCGCTCAAGGTCCTTTTGCTCATAAACGATCTCCATGGCGCGGCCGCCGAGCACGTAGCTCGGCCGCACGACTAGCGGGTAGCCGATTTCCCCGGCAAGGCGCAGCGCTTCGCTTTCCGTGCGCGCCGTGCGGTTCGGCGCCTGCAGAAGTCCCAGTCGGTTCAGAAGCTGCTGGAACCGCTCCCGGTCTTCGGCCATGTCGATCATGTCCGGCGTGGTGCCGATGATAGGCACGCCGTTCGCCTCCAGGTCGCGCGCGAGCTTGAGCGGCGTCTGCCCGCCGAACTGGACGATCACGCCGAAGGGCTTTTCCTTGTCGACGATCTCGAGGACGTCCTCGAGTGTGAGCGGCTCGAAATAGAGCCGGTCGGAAGTGTCGTAGTCGGTCGAGACCGTCTCCGGGTTGCAGTTCACCATGATGGTCTCGAAACCGTCCTCGCGCAGCGCAAGTGCCGCGTGCACGCAGCAATAGTCGAACTCGATGCCCTGCCCGATGCGGTTCGGCCCGCCACCGAGCACGATCACTTTCTTGCGGTCGGTCGGCTGCGCCTCGCACTCCTCCTCGTAAGTGGAGTACATGTAGGCGGTGCGGGTGGCGAACTCGGCGGCGCAGGTATCGACACGCTTGTATACCGGACGAACGCCCATGCGGTGCCGCGCGGCGCGCACCTCCGCTTCCGTGGAGTTGAACAGGTATCCGAGCCGTCGGTCCGAGAACCCCTTGCGCTTGAGCATGCGCAGCGTACTCGCGTCGATGTTGGCCAGCCGCTGGTCGTCCAGCTCCATCTCGAGATCCACGATCTCCTTGATCTGTGCGAGGAACCAGGGGTCGATGCGGGTGAGCTGGTGCACTTCCTCAAGCGTGAAGCCGTTCTCGAACGCGTCGCCGACGTACCAGATGCGCTCCGGTCCGGGCTCGCCCAGCTCGTTTTCGATCTTTTCGCGGTCGGTTGTTTTCTGGTTCAGCCCGTCGACGCCGACTTCCAGCCCGCGCAGCGCCTTTTGAAACGACTCCTGGAAAGTGCGGCCGATCGCCATCACCTCGCCTACGGATTTCATCTGCGTGGTCAGGCGGTCGTTGGCCTGGGGAAATTTCTCGAACGCGAAGCGCGGGACCTTGGTGACGACGTAGTCGATTGTCGGCTCGAACGACGCCGGCGTGCTGTAACCAGACTGCGCGCCGGTGATCTCGTTCCTCAGCTCGTCAAGCGTGTAGCCGACCGCGAGCCTGGCCGCTACCTTGGCAATGGGAAAACCGGTTGCCTTCGATGCAAGGGCCGAAGAACGCGACACGCGCGGGTTCATCTCGATGATGAGCATTTGCCCATCCTTCGGGTTGATCGCGAACTGCACGTTGGAGCCGCCGGTATCGACTCCGATCTCGCGCAGCACCGCGATCGAGGCGTCGCGCATGATCTGGTATTCCTTGTCGGTCAGCGTCTGCGCCGGGGCCACGGTGATCGAGTCGCCGGTATGCACGCCCATCGGATCGAGATTCTCGATCGAGCACACGATGATGCAATTGTCATTGCGGTCGCGCACCACTTCCATCTCGAATTCCTTCCAGCCGATCACCGATTCCTCGATGAGCAATTCGCGCGTGGGCGAGGCGTCGAGCCCCCGCTCGCAAATCGCGACGAACTCCTCGCGGTTGTAGGCAATCCCGCCGCCCGAGCCGCCTAGAGTAAACGATGGCCGGATCACCGCCGGGAATCCGATCGCCACCTGCAGCTGCAGCGCTTCCTCCATCGAGTGCGCAAGCGCCGAGCGCGGGCAGGCAAGGCCGATTCTTGCCATCGCCTGCTTGAACTTTTCGCGGTCCTCAGCCTTGTCGATCGCGTCGCGGCTGGCGCCGATCATCTCGACGCCGTGCTTTTCCAGGACCCCGTGCTTCGCCAAGTCGAGCGCGCAGTTGAGCGCAGTCTGGCCGCCCATGGTCGGCAGCAGGGCATCCGGGCGCTCCTTGGCGATGATGGCTTCGAGCATCTGCCAGTTGACGGGTTCGATGTAGGTGACATCGGCCATCTCCGGGTCGGTCATGATGGTCGCCGGGTTGGAGTTGACCAGGATCACCTTGTAGCCCTCGGCGCGCAGCGCCTTGCACGCCTGCGCGCCGGAATAATCGAATTCGCAGGCCTGGCCGATGACGATCGGACCGGCACCGATGATCAGGATGCTCTTGATGTCCGTGCGCTTAGGCATGAAAAGCTTTAACGAGAAGGACACAAAGAACGCCAAGAAACTCGAAGAACCTGCTGAATATTTCCCCGCTCCCTCTGCGTCCTCTGCGGTTCACGCTTTTGCCTTTTCCATTAGTGAAACAAATCGGTCGAACAGATAGCCGATGTCGTGCGGGCCGGGACTTGCCTCCGGGTGGCCCTGGAAGCAGAACGCCGGCAAGTCGGTGCGCGCCAGGCCCTGCAGGCTGCCGTCGAACAGCGACACGTGAGTCGGCCTCAGATTTTCCGGAAGCGAATCCGGATCCACCGCAAATCCGTGATTCTGGCTGGTGATGGCCACGGCGCCGCTATCCAGATCCTTTACCGGGTGGTTGGCGCCGTGGTGGCCGAATTTCATCTTGATGGTTTTCGCCCCGGACGCCAGGCCCATCAGCTGATGGCCCAGGCAGATGCCGAACGTCGGCATCCCGGATTCAATGATCTTGCGGATGGCGCGAATGGCGTAATCGCACGGCTCCGGATCTCCGGGACCGTTCGAGAGAAACACGCCATCCGGCTTGAGCCCGAGCGCTTCCCGGGCCGGCGCCTTCGCCGGCAGTACGGTGACGCGGCAGCCGCGATCGACGAGCATTCGCAGGATGTTGCGCTTGATGCCGTAGTCATAGGCGGCCACATGAAATCGCGTTGGCCCGGCCTTGCGAAACCCGCTGCCGTGATGCCAGGTTCCCTCGCGCCACTCGTAGGGCGTTGAGGTGGTCACGACTTTAGCCAGATCCATGCCGGCGAGACCGGGAAACTCCCGCGCCGCGTGCAGGGCCTGCTCACTATCATCGCCACCTGCCAGGATGGCGCCGTTCTGGGCGCCCTTTTCCCTAAGGATTCGGGTGAGCCTGCGCGTGTCGATCCCGGCGATGGCGACGGCCTTGTTCGCGATCAGGAATTCCGCCAGGCCCCGCTCCGACCGCCAGTTCGAGGCCACGAGCGGCAGGTCCCTGACGACCAGCCCCGCCGCAAAAATTCTTCCCGACTCCATGTCCTGCGCATTGATGCCGGTGTTGCCGATATGCGGATAGGTCAGCGTGACGATCTGCCGGCAATACGAGGGATCAGTCAGAATTTCCTGGTAGCCGGTGATGGCAGTGTTGAAGACAACCTCGCCCGAGGCGAGTCCCTCGGCGCCGACCGAGCTGCCGCGAAAAACGGTCCCGTCGGCTAGCGCAAGCAGGGCGGGCGAGGCGGCGGGCACGGCAGCAGGCTCATTGGGAGGCCAGACACGCAAAGCGGGACCGGCTTGCGCCGCTCCCGCTTTGCGTCAGACGCGAGAAGTATACATTGATCCCGCTACCCCATCAAATTCATGGATTCGAATCAGGTGCGCACCGAAACAGCAACACCACGGCAAATCCATGTCAAAATTGAGCGACTTGGCGAGTGCTGAGCAGGCCAAGGCAGCGAATGACAAACAAACCCCGTTCTCCTCACCCGCAGAGAAGGAGGGCATGATTTCCTCGCCCACCAAGGCCGGCACACCGCTCTCTTCGACCGAGTTCCTCCCGCAGCGAGTGCTGCTCCTCTATCGGCTGGCGGGGAAGGATGTCCCTGCCATTCTCCTGACCTCGGCCGTGGCGGCATTTGCCCTTTGGGGCAATATCAGCGATAGCCTCCTTTTTGCCTGGCTGATCTGGCTGGTGCTCGCGAGCCTGGTGCGAATCGTCCTCAATCGCGCCCACCGGCTACGCCAACCCGGACCACAAGCCGCAGCGCGCTGGGAAGGTTTTTTCTGCCTCACGAGCGCAGCGGTCGGCACCGCCTGGGGCCTGACGGTGATGCTGCTCTATCCGGAGCACGGCCAGTTTCACGAAATCCTGATTCCGTTCCTCATCGGCAGCGTCGCGATGGGGTTGCCCCCGGCGCTCGCCCCCAGCCCCAAGTCGTTTGTCTGCCTGATCGTGCCGATTTTCGCGCCCTTGATCGGCCTGCTTTTTTCGCAAGGCGGTGCCTTCAACGCCTCCGCCGGAATCCTGATTCTGGTGTTCTCCGCCGTGCTCCTGGCACTGTATCTGTCCGCCAATCGGGCCCTGATCGAAACGCTTCGTTTCGGGCAGGAAAACGAGCGCTTGCTCGAGCAGGTCAAAGACGCCAAGGAGCGCCTGGACCTCGCGCTGCAGGCCGCCAATATCCTCATCTGGGACTGGGATGCGCGCAGGACCAACGTATTCCTCGGCGGCAACTGGGCTGTCATCCTGAGAGTGGGTAAGGAAACCAGCACCCTGACCCTGGACGAATTGGCGCAATTGGTGCATCCCGATGATCTTCCGAAGGTGAAGGAGGCCC
>JBGPLD010000058.1:0-6737 GCA_041486325.1 Gammaproteobacteria bacterium | reverse complement strand
GACCGGCGGCGCGCGCATGCAGGAGGGCCTTTTTTCGCTGATGCAAATGGCCAAGACGACCGCCGCGTTGACACTGCTCTCGGGGCGCAGGCTGGCCTTCATCTCCGTGCTCACCGATCCGACCATGGGCGGGGTATCGGCAAGTTTCGCCATGCTCGGCGATGTCGTCATCGCCGAGCCGCGCGCGCTCATCGGATTCGCCGGGCCGCGCGTCATCGAGCAGACGGAGCGCGAAAAGCTCCCGGAGGGCTTCCAGCGCGCCGAGTACCTGCTGGAAAAGGGCGCAATTGACATGATCGTGGACCGGCGCCAGATGCGCGACAAGCTCGCCGCCCTGCTCTCGCTGCTGCAACGGCAGCCGCCCCCCGGGGCCTAGCTCGCCGACTGAAGCAAGAAACCTTCACCATAGGGAACACGGAGTTCACGGAAAAGAATCAAAGAGTTTTCCCCTCGTATTCACTGTGGTGCAGGATCTTATGTCCGCAAAGCATCTTGTCGAATGGCTCGAGCATATCGAGCGCATTCACCCCAAGACCATCCAGCTCGGTCTTGAGCGCGTAGCGAAAGTGCGCGACTCCCTCGGCCTGTCGATCCACGCCGCGCTCTTCACTGTCGCGGGCACTAACGGCAAAGGCTCGACCTGCGCCATGATCGAGGCAATTCTGCTCGCGGCCGGTTACCGCGTCGGTCTGTACACCTCACCTCACCTGGTCCGCTACAACGAGCGCGTAAGGCTGAATGGCGCGCCAGTCGGTGACGCTCGTCTGTGCGCGGCGTTCGAGGGGATTGAATCGGCCCGCGGAGATACCAAGCTTACATACTTTGAGTTTGGCACGCTTGCCGCGTGCCAGATATTTGCGACTGAACCGCTGGATGCGGCAATCCTGGAAGTGGGGCTGGGCGGGCGGCTGGATGCGGTCAACATCTTCGATTGCGATTGCGCCATCCTGACCGGCGTCGCCCTGGACCACATGGATTATCTCGGGGATACGCGCGAGAGCATCGGCGCGGAGAAAGCCGGAATTTTCCGCGCCGGAAGGACGGCGATCGTCGCCGATCCGGACCCGCCGCGAAGCGTGTTGGCCCATGGCGATGCGATCGGCGCCGACCTGCAGGTGATCGGCCGTGATTTCGGCTATGTGCTTGAGCCGCGGCAGTGGATGTTCTGGGGGCGCGGCGGCCGCCGCCCGGGATTGGCTCACCCAGCGCTGCGGGGACGGCATCAGTTCGCGAATGCGAGCGCTGCCATCGCCGCGCTTGACGCAGTCCGCGAACGGTTGCCCGTGGGGTCGCAGGACATCCGTGCCGCTCTGGCGAAAGTGGCACTGCCGGGAAGATTCCAGGTGCTGCCCGGCAGGCCGGCGGTGGTGCTGGATGTCGCGCACAATCCGAATGCGGCCGCTGCCCTGGCCGATAACCTTTCCGATATGGGGTACTACCCGGACACCCATGCCGTCTTCGGAATGCTGCGGGACAAAGACATCGCCGGAGTGTGCCGCGCGATGAAAGGGCGGATTGCTTCGTGGTTTGCCGCGAGTCTGCCGGTGCCGCGGGGCGCCGACGCCGGAATGCTGGCCGAGGCCATTGCCCGCGCGCAATCCGGAGGAGAGATACAGTGCTTTAGCAATCCGCGCGACGCTTACGTTGCGGCGAGGAGCCGGGCGACTGAAAATGATAGAATTGTCGTCTTCGGATCGTTCTACACCGTGGCCGATGTCATGACGGCGATCGAGGCCGACCGGGGCGAGAACCGCGGTGCGCGGCGCGGGATTTGAGGAACTTGAATCGAGGTTTTTCGGAAGCACTGCTTGGACCGACCGGCATTGAAGTTTCCGGTACGCGATGAATTCGCGAGTCGAAGTTCGCGACGGCGTGGCGCAACTCGCACTTTCTCAGGAATTGCCTGATTGGTAAACAGCCTGGACACCGCACTCCTTAAACGCCGCGCGCGCCGGCGCCTGGTGGGCGCGATCGCCCTGGTGTTGTTCTTCGTCATTCTTCTTCCCATCGTCCTGGACCAGGAGCCAAGGTCCGTGACGCAAACCCTGACAGTGCAAATTCCGAGTCAGGATGCAGGCCGCTTCAATACGCGAGTTCTTCCTCCCCTTGCCCCTCCTGCAGCGCCGCAGCGAGAGCCTACACAGTCGTCGAAGTCGGCGCCCGAGAAACAATCGGAACCCGCAAGCCCCGAACCGAAACCGGCCAAGGCGACGGCACGATCCGGATCGCGAGCCACCGGTGTGAAGAATGACGCCAGGGCGGAAAGCAGGGAAGTCGCAAAAGCTGGCAATGCCGAGAGCAGGCGTGCCGGTTCGCTGCTGAATGACGATGCTTATGTTGTTCCGCTGGGCGCCTATGCCAATCCTGAAAACGTCAAGAACGTCCAGGAGAAGGCAGCTTCGGCCGGCATAAAGAGTTACACCGAGCAGATCAAAGGCGCGCAAGGCGACCAAACCCGGGTGCGCGCCGGCCCGTTCAAGAGCAGGGAAGCCGCGGAAATCGCGCGGGATCAACTCAAGTCGCTAGGTCTCGCCACCGGCGAGGTCGCGCAACGCTGAAGGTGGAGAATCCCTTATGACCTGGTTTGACTACGGCGTCCTCACGGTGCTGGTGCTGTCGGTGATGCTGAGCCTTGTCCACGGGTTGATACGCGAACTCGTGTCGCTCATCGGTTGGGTGGCGGCATTCGTGCTCGCCACATTATTCGGCGGTCTTGTCGCAAAGCAATTGCCGATTAGCCTGGGTCCAATGCTGGGCGCGCTGCTCGGATTCCTGCTACTGTTCGTGGGCGTGCTAGTGATTACCGCGTTTGTCCGCTATGCGTTGTCCGTGACGGCGCGTGCAGCGGGATTCAGCACGGCGGACCGGGCGCTCGGAGCCGTATTCGGACTGGTAAGGGGAATCGTGGTCGTGCTCGTGCTCGTGATGCTCGCGGGGTTGACGTCTCTGCCTCAGGAGCCCTTCTGGAGAAACGCAGTGATCTCGGGGCCGCTGGAGACCGTGGTGCTCGCACTGCGCCCTTTCCTTCCTGAAGGCCTGGCGCAGCAAGTAAAGTATCGCTAAGAATGGATTCGGCGCCTTGCGCACCGCGCTTGCGCAGAAGTCGGATCGTTCGGCGTCATTTACTGGGATGAGCTGAAATGTGCGGCATTCTCGGAGTGGTCGCAAAGACGCCGGTCAATCAGCTGCTCTACGACGGACTGCTGCTGTTGCAGCACCGTGGCCAGGACGCCGCTGGCATCGTCACCGTGGAGCACAAAGCGTTTCACATGCACAAGGGCCCGGGCATGGTGCGCGACGTTTTCCGGACGCGGAATATGCGCCTGCTCCCCGGCGGGACCGGAATCGCCCATTGCCGCTATCCTACTGCGGGCTCGGCGTTCAGTGCCGGAGAGGCACAGCCTTTCTATGTCAACTCTCCGTTTGGAATCGTACTGGGTCATAACGGCAACCTGACCAATTCCGAGATACTGAAGCAGGAGATGTTCCGGCAGGACCTGCGCCACATCAACACGAATTCCGATTCTGAAGTGCTGCTCAACGTGCTGGCGCACGAGCTGGAGCTCGCCGCGAAGGGCCAGAAGCTCGACCCCGAAACCATCTTTACCGCCGTTGCCAACGTGCATCGGCGCTGCCGCGGCGCCTATGCCGTGGTGGCTTTGATCGCCGGATACGGCCTGCTCGCTTTCCGCGATCCGTTCGGCATCCGGCCGCTGGTGTTTGGCCGCAACAACACCGCCGAAGGACCCGAGTATCTCGTCGCCTCCGAAAGCGTCGCGCTCACCGCGTTCGGCTTCGATCTGGTGCGCGACATCGCCCCTGGGGAGGCCATCTTCATCGAAGAAGGCGGAACCTTTCACAACCGGCAGTGCGCCGCGAAGCCGGTGCTTGCGCCCTGCATCTTTGAATACGTCTATCTCGCCCGGCCCGACTCGGTGATGGACGGAGTCTCGGTGTACGAGAGCCGCTTGCACATGGGGCGGCAGCTTGCAGAGAAGATCAAGCGGACTGCGCCACACCTCGATGTGGACGTGGTGATTCCGGTCCCCGACACGAGCCGCCCCAGCGCGCTGGAACTCGCCAACGGTCTGGGCGTGACTTATCGCGAGGGTTTCATCCGCAACCGCTACATCGGCCGCACCTTCATCATGCCGGGCCAGACCATCCGCAAGAAATCGGTGCGCCAGAAACTGAGCGTCGTCGCTCTGGAGTTCAAGGGCAAGAACGTTCTCATCGTCGACGATTCCATCGTGCGGGGAACGACCAGCCGCGAGATCGTGCAAATGGCGCGCGAAGCGGGCGCGAGCAAGGTGTTCTTCGCGTCCGCGGCGCCGCCGGTGCGGTTCGCCAACGTGTACGGAATCGACATGCCGACACGCTCGGAGTTGATCGCCACGGGGCGCAGCGAAGAGCAGATAGCGCGCGAGATCGGCGCAGACGCGGTGATCTACCAGGATCTCGATGCGCTCAAGGCTTCGGTACGGGCCGTCAATCCCAGGCTGACCCAATTCGAGACGTCGTGCTTCGACGGGGTATATGTCACCGGGGACGTCACCAGCGAATACCTCGCATTGGTCGAGCGGCAGCGCGATGCCGGGCGTCAGGAAAGCGAAGAGGAAGCGGAAAGCAACCAGCTCGACCTGAATGCCGCCTAGCGAATTGCGCATTGTGTTACAGCGGTCGGATTTGACATTTCGTTGCCGAAATAGTAGTTTGCACTCTGCGCCGATTTGATAGACAGCTTGCGGGCGCCGCCGGTGACAAGCCGGATGTGAAAAAAATACGGCTAAAGCGTGGCCAAGACCCGTCTTAGCGAAAGCTCGACGGGTTTTTTATTTACTGGATGGGGATTATGCAGGACTACGATATCGAAACGCTGGCGCTCCGGGCCGGGATCGAGCGCAGCCAGTTCAACGAGCACTCGGAGGCGCTCTATCTGACCTCGAGCTTTGTCTTCAAGAATGCCGCGCAGGCCGCGGCCCGGTTCCAGGGCGGCGAGCCCGGATACATCTACTCGCGCTTCACCAATCCCACGGTAAGCGCGTTTCAGGAACGGCTGGCGGCGCTCGAAGGCGCGGAGGCATGCGTGGCCACGGCATCGGGGATGTCGGCCATCCTCGCGACCTCCATGGCGCTGCTGAAGGCGGGAGACCAGATTGTGTCGTCTTCGGGTGTTTTCGGCGCCACGGTACAGTTGTTCAGCACGATTCTGTCCAAATTCGGCGTTGAGACTGCCTATGTGGACGGAACCGATCCCGCGGCGTGGAAAGCCGCGTTGCGGCCGAATACGCGGCTGCTGTTTCTCGAATCTCCGTCCAACCCGCTCACCGAGGTGTTCGATATCGCCGCGCTGGCGCGCCTGGCGCACAACTCCGGCGCGCTGCTTGTTGTCGATAACTGCCTGTGCACGCCCGCGCTGCAGCGGCCACTCGAACTGGGCGCAGACCTGGTGATTCACTCGGCCACCAAGTACCTGGACGGCCAGGGACGGGTGCTGGGGGGCGCGGTTCTCGGCAAGCGCGAACTCGTCATGGACGGAATCTTCGGGTTTCTGCGCACTGCAGGTCCGTGCCTCTCACCCTTCAATGCATGGGTGCTGCTGAAAGGTCTGGAGACGCTGAGGATCAGGATGGAAGCGCAGTCGCAGGGCGCGCTTGAACTGGCGCGCTGGCTGGAGCCGCATCCCCGCGTCGAGAGGGTCTACTACCCGGGGCTGCCCTCGCACGCGCAGCACCGGCTTGCGCTGAGCCAGCAGCGTTCCGGCGGGGCCGTGGTGTCGTTCGAAGTGAAGGGCGGCCGCGAGGCGGCCTGGCGCGTAATCGATTCGACCCGCATGATCTCCATTACCGCCAATCTCGGCGATACCAAGACCACCATCACGCACCCGGCGACGACCACCCACGGCCGCATATCCGCCGAGGCACGCGCCCGCGCCGGGATCACCGAGGGATTGCTGCGCGTAGCCGTCGGGCTCGAGTCTGCGAAGGATATCCGCGCCGATCTCGAGCGCGGGCTGGGACGGTAGCTGGCCTCAGGACAAGCGGACCGGCGTGAGACCGCGCTCGTCGCAGCACAGGTAGCTGCCGGCTCGATACCAGTCGGCGAGCACCCAGCGCTCGCATTGCCTGCCGTCGAGGAAGTGCTCGTGACGCGCCGGACGGTGGGTGTGCCCGTGTATGAGGCGCGGATAACCATGCCGGCGCAGCAACGCCTCGACCGCACCGACGTTGACGTCCATGAGCGCCGGCGCCTTCTTCCTTTTCTCGGATTCACTGCGGCGTCGCAGTTCCTCGATCTGCTGTTTTCGCTTGGCGAGCGGCCGTAGCAGGAATTCGTTCCTCCAGGCCGGAGTGCGCACCTCGGCGCGAAATTTCTGGTAGTCCCGGTCGTCGGTGCACAGCGTGTCGCCGTGCATCAGGAGGGTGGCCACGCCCCGGAGTTCGACGGAGAACGGATCCGCGATCAGGCGACCGCGGCAGGCCGCGGCAAAGGCATCGCCCAGCAGAAAATCCCGGTTTCCGTGCATGAAGTACAGTCGGGTTCCGGCGCGCGCGCATTCCGAAAACGCCGAAGCGACCACGGCGTTGAACGAATCATCAAGATCATCGTCCCCCGCCCAGTACTCGAACAAATCGCCCAGGACGTAGAGCGTTTCCGCGCCGCGCGCCGGTCCACGGAGAAATTCGAAAAATATCTGATTGATTTCGGGCCGGGACGCGCACAGATGCAGGTCGGAG
>JBGPLD010000057.1:0-6780 GCA_041486325.1 Gammaproteobacteria bacterium | reverse complement strand
TTTCCTCATGATGGCGCACATGATTCCGGCCGCGGAGCTCGCCAGGCAGGCGAAGCTGATGGAGTCCTACGGCGCGCACTGCGTCTACGTCACCGACTCGGGCGGCGCGCTCCTCATGCGCGAGGCGGCCGACCGCGTAAAAGCGCTGCGGGACGCGCTCAAACCCGAAACCGAAGTCGGAATTCACTGCCATCACAATCTTTCTCTTGGCGTGGCCAACTCCATCCTGGCACTGGAGCAGGGCGTGAACCGCATTGACGCGTCCCTGGCGGGAATGGGCGCGGGCGCGGGCAACACGCCGCTCGAGGTGCTGATCGCGGTGCTCGACCGCATGGGCCTGAATCCGGGCTGCGATCTGCAGAAGCTGATGGCGGCGGCCGACGACCTGGTGCGCCCGCTGCAGGACCGGCCCGTGCGCGTCGATCGCGAGACGCTGGCGCTCGGATACTCCGGAGTCTATTCAAGTTTCTTGCGCCACGCCGAAACGGCATCCGCCAAGTACGGCGTCCCGACCTTCGACATCCTGGCCGAGCTGGGCCGCCGGCGCATGGTGGGAGGCCAGGAGGACATGATCGTCGATGTCACCCTCGATCTCCTGAAAGCGCGGGGAGCGCAGCCCAAGGCCGAAACGGCCTGAGCGCACCTGCTGGAGAAGACGCGGTTGAACCTCGTTCATGGTTCACCTCGTTTCAGGCGGATAGTGGAGGAGATAATGTCGGATGACATTAGACGAAAGTTTGTTGCATCTTAACGCTAGGAGGACGACATGCAAACGCTATCGCAAGTCTTGTTGTGGGTCGGATTGATTTCGATTCCGCTGTCATGGCTGGTTTGGTTTTTTGGACCGCAAATCGAGATGGGACGGCGTGTCCTCGGCAATATCACCGATCCCGCGCTGAAGGCGGCACTACAGGAAGCTCACGCAGAACGCTGGGGAATCTTCGTCGGACTTTGGCCGGTGACACTTCTCGTGCTTAGCTTTATTCTCGAGAAGAGAGTCTGACATCCGCGCCGGCCCGGCAGCGGCGAGCGAATTTAACTTGAGGTTGCTGGTGCTCCCAGCAATTAAATGAATTTGCGCCCTAACCCGTAGCTGGTGCGGACGGAGAACCTCATCCCGTTCCCGACGGCGCCTGAACGCGGCGAGCACCTCCTCGCTTGACTTTGCTCGCCTGGTGCTTGCATGATTTGTCAAAGCGCCCCGGGAGCGCCGATCCGACCGCCAAACGCGCGCCGGCAATTTGTTTCGAGCGCAACCGAGTGCGGGATGCGCCGATCAGGCGCCGCTACAAGGTTTCGGCTGCAGGGGAGCGGGCTACGGACGGATTTATTTTCCCATCACTTCAGCTAGCGGACAGATTTCGCCATGCCAGACGCCATAGTGACATTGCAGCTGGAGCATCGCAAGATGGGAAAGTTGTTAGGTCTTATCCGGCAGCAAGTCACGAATATATCTCTCCGTGCCCCGGTGAACAGTCGTTTGCTGCAAATCGCCTTTGAATATCTGTCGGACTACCCCGATCAATGCCACCACCCGAAGGAGGACGTGTTATATCGAAAGCTGGTCAGCCGTTTTCCTGACTTGGTGGAGTCGCTTACGGATCTCGTCGAAGAACACGAGAAACTCGCGGACTTGACGCGGAACCTGCGTCAAGTCATAGGTGAATCACAATATGACTCCTCTACGTCGAACGAGGGACTCGCGGATCAGTTGAAGGCGTTTCTGGATTTTTACCACCATCACATGCTCATTGAGGAACAGCATTTTTTTCCGTTGGCGCTGCATCGACTCTCTCGCAATGACTTTGCCGAGATTGATTTCACGCTCTTTGACAAGCCCGATCCTCTTTTCAACCAGGAGGCGGAGGAGAAGTTCGCGAAGCTGAGTGATGAGATCACGCGATTGGGTATCGCCGACAAGGCGAGCGCCGATCAACGCGAGGAATCGGCATTGCTCGCTACCTTCCTGGACATCACAACCTTCAATGAAACGATGCGGCGAAATGGTGAACCCGTAAGTCTGATCTGCTCTCCGGGAGGAGGATATGAGCTAGAACGCATGGGGAACATGCTTTTACACATTCCTGCGTGCAGCGAGCCCCGTGCAGCTTGGTGTGCCTATTTTTTCTGGAAGGCCGTGACCACGAGGAGAACCAAACTTCCCCCGAATTAGTTGACACCGGGCCTCCAGCATCACTCCATTTCAATTGCTCGGCCGGGCCCGCCGCACAGCACGACGTTGGGCGTCACATGTCAATCGCAAGGAGACTTCTCCAACATGAATGCCGAAGACTTGCGGTCTGTCCAGGCTCCACTTAAGGAGCGCTATCGCGAGGCCCCGGACGCGGCACTGATTACTCTGCGTGCGCAAGGCCGTATCGGCGAAGGTGTCAGCTGCAAGATCGAAACAGGTAAAGCACTTGTTGTTGCGGGGTTGCATCCGGCCACCGGTGGAAGCGGACAAGCCGCTTGTTCGGGCGACATGTTGCTTGAAGCTCTAGTGGCCTGCGCTGGAGTAACGTTGAACGCTGTAGCCACAGCGCTTGGCATCGAGTTGCGAGATGCCTCGCTCCAGGCCGAAGGTGATCTCGACTTTCGTGGAACGCTGGGTCTGTCGAAGGAGGTCCCAGTCGGCTTCCAGAATATACGGCTGCGGTTCACGCTCGACACCGACGCATCGGAAGAACAACTCGCCACACTTCTGCGCCTGACGGAGAGATACTGCGTCGTGTACCAAACTTTGGCGCATCCACCTGCGTTGGCGATCACCCGCAGGCGCACCACCGTCTGAGCGCCTTTCAAGATGGCGCCCAACCCTTCCATCGAGCGGACAGCCACCGGCAAGCCGGCGTCCGCCGCTCATGTCAAACGTTAAATGATTGCTGGCTTGCAGATGCATAAGCCTCTACCGCCTGGATTTCCGTTGCCCTCGGTGGACGAAGCCGGACGGGCCATTCGTGTAGGCGCTCAGGTTCGCATCATGTCCGTTAGGTCTTGCGCCATGGGATTGCCAGTTGAAGATCAGAAACGTCTGCGGTCCTATGAGGGGCAGATATTGAGCGTGCTCGAAATTGACCGCTACGGAATGATTTGGTTTGGATCTGACGGTAGTAGCAGTCCCAATTTCAGTCTACGACCGGAGGAGATTGCGGTTGTTTAGAGCCCAGTGCAGCCTTAGCAAGGGCAGTCATCTAACCGTGTTTGAAACCGGACGCGCCATGAAGCGGCGCGCCGCTCAACGCGAACATTAGGTCCACGGACTGGGAAGCATCTGGCGAGGAAACGATGGCATTAGTTGGCACCTTCTGCGTTGTGCTCCTCGTGCTCACAACGCTCATTCACTACGAAGTTCTGCGCATGTTGACTGTCGGCCTCCCGACCCTCGATATGCCCGCACGGGCGAAACTCATTGTTGTCATCTTTGGGGCGTTCTTCGCTCATGTCGCGGAAATATTTCTCTATGCTGTTGCGTTCTACGTGCTCGTCCGATACTTCGGCGCCGGTCCGCTGGGCAACGTTACTCCCTCGTCCCTGACTCTCTGCATGTACTTTTCTGCGGAAACGTACACGTCCCTCGGATACGGGGACGTTGTTCCTGGAGGAGAGTTACGGATGCTCGCTGGCATGGAGGCTCTCAACGGTCTCCTGTTGATTGGATGGTCTGCCTCATATACCTACATTGCGATGGAGCGTTTCTGGAGCGATGACGGCAAGGGTAATGCGGTGGCGGTGGCCCAACCTGACGCTCCAGCGGACGCGCCGTGATCGGCGAGCCGCTGAGCCAGCGCGTTAAGCCGAATGGCGAGCGCGTTCCCTGGCCCAGATGCGTCGAGAGCCTAAGGAAATATAGGCATAACAAACCCATCAAGCTGAGGCGCAAAATCGGCGCGGCTTCTGGGTGACGTTGACCTCGATCAAGCAATGAAAGCGGACCGCACCCCATCGTTTGGAAGACAACATTGCACTCAAAAGATCTGGCAGAATTGCCAGCAGCCCGGGCGGCGTTACCGTCTTTGAATTCAAAAAAGGAGAAAGAAATGGCAAAAGAACTTTGGGAAAAAGGACTTGCGGTGCGCAAGGAAGTCCTCGGCGCCGAATACGTCGAGCGCGCACTCAAGAGCGCCGACGACTTCAACATGCCGATGCAGGAACTGGTGACGCAATCCTGCTGGGGCTGGCTGTGGACGCGCCCGCAACTGCCGCGCAAGATGCGCAGCCTCGTGAATCTGGCGATGCTCTCGGCGCTCAACCGCCCGCACGAATTCCAGACCCACGTGAAGGGCGCGCTCAAGAACGGCTGCACCCAGGACGAAATCCGCGAAGTCCTGCTCCAGGTTGCCGTCTACTGCGGCATGCCCGCCGGCGTCGAAGGCTTCCGGCTCGCGCGCGAAGCGATGAAGGAATACAAGGAGGAAAAACGTACTTGAGCGGGCGCGATATGGAAATCGGCAGGATCGTCTGAACATGCAGCGCAAAATCCCTTGCGTGCTCATGCGCGGCGGCACCTCGCGTGGGCCGTATTTTCTCGCCTCGGACCTGCCGGCCGACGTTTCGCGGCGCGATGCGGTGCTGCTCAAGGTGATGGGCTCGCCGCACCCCCTTCAGATCGACGGCATCGGCGGGACGAATACGGTCACGAGCAAGGTGGCGATCGTGAGCCGTTCGAAGCAAAAAGGTGCGGACGTGGATTACCTGTTCGCCCAGGTCTCGGTGACGGAAGCCTTCGTCGATACCAAGCCCAACTGCGGCAATATGCTGGTCGGCGTCGGGCCGTTCGCGATCGAGTCGGGACTCGTCAAGGCCGGGAACGGAAGCACGACGGTGCGCATCTTCAATGTCAACACCCGGACGCTGATCGAGGCCGTGGTGCAGACCCCGGAGGGCCGCGTCGAGTACGAAGGCGATACGCGCATAGACGGCGTGGCCGATCCCGCGGCGCCGATCAAGCTGACTTTTCTCGATGCGGCCGGAGCGGTGACCGGAAAATTACTCCCGACCGGAAACCCGCTCGATCTCATCGACGGGATCGAAGCGAGCTGTATCGACATGGCAATGCCTGTTGTGATCATGGCGGCGGAGGCGCTGGGAAAGACGGGCAGGGAAACCCCGGAGGAGCTCGACGCGGACCGGGCGCTGATGCAGCGCATCGAAGCGATCCGGATGGAGGCTGGGAGGCGGATGGGCCTGGGCGATGTGTCTCGCCTGGTCGTGCCCAAGCCGGTGCTCGTCTCGCGCCCGGCGCGAGGGGGGAACATCGCTTCGCGCTATTTCACGCCGCACGCCTGTCACCGTGCGCACGCGGTCACCGGCGCGCTCGCCGTGGGCACGGCGGCGGTGCTGCCGGGCACCGTTGCTAACCGCTATGTCGAGCCGAAGGAATTTTCCGGCGGCATGTTCGGCATCGAGCATCCCTCCGGACTGATTGAAGTGGACCTGATCACGGACCGCTCGGGCGCGGCGCCGGTCGTGCAGCGCGCCTCGCTCGTGCGCACCGCGCGGCGCATTTTCGAGGGGCACGTCTACGTGCCCGAGGCCCTCTTCGATTGATGCGTTGATTCCGCGGCCCTGGCCGCGCTCGCCCCGGCGATCCGCCCGAACACCGAGCCGTTCATCAGCCCGGTCCCGCCCGGATAGTTGAAGTAGAAAATCCCGCCCACCAGTTCGCCCGCGGCGAACAATCCGGGGATGGCGTCGCCGTCGGTCGAAATCACCTGCGCGTCCGTGTTGATGCGCAGCCCGCCGAAGGTGAAGGTGATGCCGCAGGTGACGGCGTAGGCCTCGAAGGGCGGCGTATCGATGGTGTTCGCCCAGTGCGACTTGTTGACGGTGAGCCCCGTTGTGCGGCGGCCGTCCTTGACGTTGGGGTTGAAGGGAATGTCCGCGCGCACCGCCTCGTTGTAGGCGCGGATCTCGGCGAGCGCCGCGCCGGCATTCACGTCGTCGAGCTTCCTGACCAGTTCCTCCAGCGTGCTCGCGCTCACCTTGGTGACCCGCTTGATGCGGTATTCGTCGCGCAGCAGGTGCAGCATCTTCGCATCGAATATCTGCCAGGCGAACTGCCCGGGCTGCTCGAGCACGACGCGGCCGTACTTGGCGTAGGTGTAATTGCGGAAGTCGGCGCCTTCGTCCACGAAGCGCCTGCCGGTCGCGTTCACCATGATGCCCCAGGGGTAGCTGTGTTTCTGGAAGGCGTCGCCCACGGCAAGATCGCCGAACTCGGGCGCGTTGCGGTCCCATTGAACCGCGTGGCAGCCGGACCAGTTTCCCGTGGACGCGGCGCCGATGGCGAGCGCCATGCGGATGACGTCGCCCGTGTTGAAGCGCGTGCCGCGCACTTTTGCGAGCTCCCAGCCGGGGCCGAGGTAGCGCGCGCGCATTTCCGCGTTCGCCTGGAAGCCGCCGCCCGCGAGCACCACGCTTTTTGCACGCACGTCGAGTGTTTTTCCCTCGCGCTTCACGCGAACGCCGTGCACGCCGTCGTCTTCGGCGACGAGCGCCGTCGCGCGCGCCGAATACCAGATCTCGACGCCGTTCTTCTGCGCGGCGCGGGTGAGGGCGTCCACCAGTCCCGGGCCGCCCCCGACCGACTCGACCGTGAGCCCGCCCCAGAACTTGAAGCGGTCATTCACCTTGAACGCCTGGCGGCCGTAGATCGGAACGAAGCGGATGCCTTTTTTCTGCATCCACAGCAGCGTGTCGAGCGAGCGGCGCACCAGGAGCTCGGTGAGGTCGGGGTCGCAGCGGTACTGCGTCACGCGCGCCATGTCGTCGAAGAACTGG
>JBGPLD010000056.1:0-6819 GCA_041486325.1 Gammaproteobacteria bacterium | reverse complement strand
TTTCCGGCCTTTTCCGCCGCCAGCATGATGGGCGCGCCGTGCGCATCGTCGGCGCCGATGAAATGCACTTCGTGACCCTGCATGCGCTGGAACCGCACCCAGATATCGGCCTGGATGTATTCCATGATGTGGCCGATGTGAAACGGGCCGTTCGCGTAGGGCAGGGCGGTGGTGACGAACAGCCGGCGAGACATGCTGACTTTCAAAAAGCCGTTATTTTACCGCCTCGCGCCCTTCTCCGGCGCGCCGCCCGCCGTTCAGACGAGCGCTATCGTCGTCGCAATGACCAGCGCCACGAAAACCGTGGTTGCGAAGATCGCGTTTTCGCGCCGCCCCCACGGGCGCTCCCCCCTCCGTCCGCTCATCTCGCGCAGGGCGCCGGTCGCCGTCATGGCAATCGTCGTCGCCGCATCGTCCGTGGTCGCCGCATGGTCCGCCCCGGGTTCCCCGGTACCGAACTGCCGCAACAGGCGGGCGGTCGCTTCCTGAGAGTCAAAGGCCCGTGAGATCCCGCGCGTCGGGGACGGGCCCGACGCGCTCACTGCGTCCGGTTCCCCGGCGGGCGGTTCGAGGCCGTCAGACAAAAACGCGGTCGGAAACGCGGGCGGAGGTGGGAGTGCCGGGGCCGGCGCAACGAAGGGCGCGGGCGCTGCGGCCGGACGGGATAGCGGAACGGTGTCGCTGAGGTCGATGCCCGATGCCGCAGCACTCGCTTCGAGCTGACGCCCGCAATCCCGTAGGTCGCTGGCGAGCTCGGTGGCGCTCTGGTAGCGCGCCTCCGGAGACTTGGCGAGCACCTTGGCCATGATGTAATCGAGCATCACCGGAACCTGTGGATTGATCGAACTGGGCGGGGCCGGGTCGTGATTGGTGATCTGGTACATCAGCGCGCTCAGTCCTTCTCCGGCGAACGGCGCCGCGCCCGTCAGGCATTGGTAGAGGATCACCCCGAGCGAAAAGATATCGGAGCGGAAGTCCGCGCGCTTGCCGACTACCTGCTCGGGGGACAGGTACCTGGGCGACCCCATGATGACCCCGGTCTGGGTCCGGGCCTCGTGCGTGCGCATCCGGGCGATGCCGAAATCGGCGATCTTCGCGCGCCCCCGCGGAGTGATGATGATGTTGGCGGGCTTGATGTCGCGGTGAATGACGTGGTGCTCGTGCGCGTAGGCGAGGCCTTCGGCGATCTGCGCGGCGATGTCGACCGCCTGCGCCGGGGGGAGCGGCTGTCCCTGCGACAGCAGGCTGCGCAGCTCGCTGCCCTCGATGTATTCCATCGCCATGTAGATGAAGCTGCCGCTCTTGCCGATGTCGTAGATGATGACGATGTTCGGGTGATTGAGGCCTCCCCCTGCCTTGGCTTCCTGGTAGAAGCGCGCTTCGTACTCCGCCAGCCCGTCCTGCTCGGCTTCCTGTGTGTTGATGGTCTTGATCGCCACTACGCGGTTGAGCATCGGATCATTGGCCCGATACACGACGCCCATCGCCCCCTTGCCCAATTCGGCGATGATCTCGTAGCGGCCCAGCATCCACGGCGTGCTCATGGCTGCAGCTTATCTCCTGGTTTTTACGCTGCGGAACGCGGGGCCCCAGGTCGGGTGACCAGCCTCGGTCGGATCCAGCTCGAAGGTCGGATCGACGTCCAGCGCCTTGCGGAATTCATCGCGGCATTGCCGTTCGCGGTCCGAGACGCAGTAAATGAACGCGAGGTACTTGTGCGCCTTGACCTGGTCGTCCTCGTCGAGCAACCCCGCGTCAAGGCCGCCCTGCAGCAACTGGATCGCCTCGCGATAGTTCCCGTTTTCGTAGGAGCGGATGCCGGAGGAGATTTTTCTTTCGGCCGGGGTCTGGAACAGCTCGGCGATGCTTCCGAATTGTCCGTTCGCGCATCCCGAGAGCGCGGTGCAAGCAATCAGCGGCGCAAGCGAGCGAAAGGCTGTCTTCCCCATCTCTTCACTCAGCGGCGAAACCTGTATCGCACGTTGACGCGCTCGCCCGGATTGACGTTGATGGTCTCCGTGTGCGCTCGAAAAGACGAGTTTCTCAGCTCGATGCGGTGCTTCCCCGGAGCAAGCTGGATCAGGCGCAGCGGCGGACTAATTCCATGCATCTTTCCGTCCACATAGACCTCGGCCCAGGGCAGGGCAACAATGTTGACCGTGCCATCCGGGCCCGGAGCCCGCGCAACGGCCGGATGCTCCGCCTGCTTCGGCTGCGCCGGCACGGTCGGCTCCACGGTCTTTGCCGGTGCCTCGGGCTCGTTTGTCCTGGCCACCGCGGACGGCTCCCGGGCCTTCGACGGCGAGTCGGGCTCTTTTGCCCTGGGCGCCGCATCCGGCTTCATTGCCTTCGCCGGGGGCGAAGCAATCGCGGGCGTTGCCGCCAGCTGCGCCGGCGCGCCCACTGGGACAGGCTTTGACTTGTCGCCGACGGTCCGGTAACCGCGCGCCATCACCCCGGTTCCGACAATGAAAACGAACGCAAGCGGCGCCGCCACGAAGAGCTTGCTGTTCAACGCCAGGGTTTCGGCCCAGTGTCTGGGACGAAGGTTGGCGAGGCTACTCCGTATCTTGAGCACGGGGCCGGGGCTGACCCGCCGCAGGCCGCTCGTTGCCGTGCTCACCGCGTACACCTCGTGCTCGCGCACGTGCTTGTCGGTCTTCGCGCCCTGATAGCGGAACAGGTTGGTGTAGCCTTCTGACAGGCGCACCATGATGTCGTAGTAGGAGGCTGACACGAGGATCTGCCCCGGCTCGGCGAAGCTCATCACGCGCTGCGCCACGTTGATGCCGTCGCCGATGATGTTCGGCTGGCCGTTGATGTCCTTGACCACCCGGACCGGGCCAAGATTGATGCCGACCCGGATCTGGAGCCGGGGTCCGGCGGTCGTTTCGTTCCCGGCAAGCGCGTCGCGCAGGCTCAAGCCCGCGAACATGGCGTCCTCGGGATCCCCGAGAAAGCTCAGCGCAGCCCCGTCCCCGGTGTCGAGAATCACGCGGTCATCGGTGGGGACGCCGGAGATCGCCTCCGACACCACGGCGTTGAACCGCTCTTTCAGCTTGATCTGCTCCGCAACCGAGCGCCTCGAATAATCGACGATGTCGAGGAACAGCACGCTGCAGATAAATGTTCGGTTGGCATATTCCGCCATGTCTTGTCCGCCGTGTTCAATTCCGCCTGGCTCCACCCCCCAGGACGACTGGCTCTCCCAATTTGCGCAATTCTACCGCGCCGGGGCTCAGGGAGCACCCGAAAGTTGCTAGAATATCAATCCATTGCCAGCCGGTTGCCGTTGCGCATCCGATCGAATAGATTCCATGTCCATCACCCAGGAACAAATCCAGAGCGCGCTCAGGGAGGTCCTCGACCCGAACACGGGCAAGGATTTCATCGCAACGAAATCGGCGAAAAACATCAGGGTGGAAGATGGAAACGTCTCGCTCGAGATCGAGCTTGGCTATCCCGCGAAAACCCAGTTCGCCCCGATCCGCAAGCTGCTCGCTGTCAAGCTGCGATCGCTCCCCGGCGTGAGCAGCGTCAACGTCGACGTCACCAGCAGGATAGTGCCGCACTCGGTGCAGCGCGGCGTGAAGCTGGTTCCCGGCGTCAAGAACATCATCGCCGTTGCCTCGGGCAAGGGCGGGGTGGGCAAATCCACAACGGCGGTGAACCTGGCCCTCGCCCTTGCGGCGGAAGGTGCGAGCGTCGGGATCCTCGACGCCGACATATATGGACCCTCGCAGCCGATGATGCTCGGCATCACCGGGCGTCCAGAGTCGAAGGACGGCAAATCCATCGAGCCGATGACGGGCCACGGGATCCAGGCGAGCTCGATCGGATTTCTCATCGACGTGGACACGCCCATGGTTTGGCGCGGGCCCATGGTGACCCAGGCCCTCGAGCAGCTCGTCAAGGACACCCGCTGGCGGGACGTCGATTACCTCATCGTCGACATGCCGCCCGGGACCGGCGACATCCAATTGACGCTGGCGCAGAAGGTGCCGGTCACCGGTGCCATTATCGTGACGACCCCCCAGGACATCGCCCTGATCGACGCCCGCAAGGGCCTCAAGATGTTTGAGAAGGTCGGCATCCCGATTATCGGCATCGTCGAGAACATGAGCGTGCACATCTGCTCGAAATGCGGCCACTCGGAGCCGATTTTCGGCACAGGCGGGGGCGAGCGCATGAGCAAGGAATATGGCGTCGAGTTGCTCGGCCGGTTGCCGCTGGACATCAATATCCGCGAGCAGGCCGACTCGGGCAAGCCGACCGTGGTCGCCGATCCCGACGGGCCGGTCGCGGAGATCTACAGGGCCATCGCGCGCCGGGTCGCGGTCCGCATTGCCGACTCGGCCAAGGACATGACCTCGAAGTTCCCGAACATCGTGGTCTCGAAGAACACCTAGGCCTGCCGCGCCCCGCCAGACAGCCCCACATGACCATCAAATCCGACAAATGGATTCGCCGCATGGGCCGCCGAGCACCGCAATATCGAGCCGTTCGAGCCGCGCCAGGTAAAGGATGAGAGTGTGGCACAGGTGATTTTCTTCGAGTCCGACGAGATCTGTGAGACCTCTTACCGCGACCGCGGCGGCAAGTACCAAGGGCAAAAAGGCGTGACGCTTCCCAAAATCTGACGATCCCCGGCCGCGTGGGAGGCGTTATCCTACTGCTGCCGCGAGCGTGATCCGGGCCGACGACGACATGGAAATTGCGGGGTCGTGCCAATCTGCCCGCGTCTTTGTCGTGAAAGGCTGAAGCGCGGCAAGGCAAAGTCCCGAGAGAATGAGACCACTCCAATTTTCCAGAACCGTTTGGGCCGTGCTCGCATTGGGCACGCTCGTTCTTGCCGGGTTCCGCTGGGCGCAATTGATGCGCTACGGCGACGAAGTCCTATTGAGCGGATTTCGGTGGGATTTGGCGCGTGCATTCTGGATCGGGGCGCGCTTCGATTTCAAGGTGCTGGCGGTCATGCTGATTGTGCTGCTGGTGCCGGCCAGCCTGCTTGCCCTTGCGCGCGTCTCGAGCAGATCCGGCGCATGGCTGCAGCGTGTGGCCGTGGCGGCTGTGTTCTTCATCGCGAGCTTCGCCGCGGCCTGCCAGTATTTCTATTACGGGTTCTATGGAACGCCGTTTTCGCCGATCGTTTTCGGGCTTTTCGAAGATGACACGCGGGCGGTGCTTGCTTCGATATGGAGCGACTTTCCCGTGATGTGGGCATTCCCCGGCATTCTCGCCCTTTCGGCGCTGCTGTCCTGGCTGGTGTTTCGTTTCGCGCGTGCCGAGGATGTTGCCCCGCGGCCGGCGGCAAAGAAGCTTGCGTTCGCGCTGCCGACGCTATTGGCGTTGGCCTTGTTTGCGCGCGGCAGCCTGGGCACATTCCCTCTACGCGACCAGGATGCCACCGTGGCGGCCGATCCGTTCGTCAACGATCTCGTTCGCAACGCACTGCAGACGCTGCACGACGCATTAAAGGACCGCCGGGCGCAGATTACCATCACCGACAATCCAGCCCAGCGCCTGCCTGCGTACGGGTTCGATTCGCTCGCCGAATTGGCGCGCACGCTGGGTATTCCCGGCAGCGCACCGCGCGACCTGGAAGCATTCGTCTTCCGACGCACGCCACACAACCCTAGGCTGGCGGCGCATCCCCCGCACGTCGTTTTCGCTTTGATGGAGTCGTGGGGCGCGCATCAGCTCCAGTTCAACTCGCCTCAAACCGACTTGGCGGGCGCCATGACCAAGCACCTGCAGCGCGATGTGTTGTTCCGAAATTTCTTTCCCGCGCACCGCGGGACCCATTCCACGCTCGAGGCGCTTCTGCTGAATTCGCCGCTCACGCCGCTCACGCAGGGAAAGTACGGCTTCATGAACTTTTCCGCGGCGGCGCCGCGGCCATTCAAGGAACGGGGCTACCGCACGGTATTCATCTACGGCGGCAGCAACGTATGGCGAGCCGTGGGCCGGGCCATGAAGCACCAGGATTTCGATGAGGTGTATGACATGGGCGATATCATGGCGCGGTATCCCGATGCGCAGCGCACCGTTTGGGGCGTGTACGACGAGTACCTGTTTCGCTTTGCCTACGATCTGTTGCAACTCGGGGACGCCGAGGGGCAAAAGCTCCTTCTGTTCCTTGTCACCACCACCAATCATCCTCCGCACAGCATTCCGTCGCACTTTCACCCGCTGCCGCTCGATCTGGCGCCAATGCGCCCGCTTTTCGCAGGGGACATGGAAAGCAGTGTGAAGTTAGTCCAGACTTACCAGTACGCGACCCACCAGCTTGGCCTGTTCCTGGACCGGATTGAAGCCAGTCCGCTGGGCCGCAAGACCATTGTCACGGCAACGGGCGATCACAATCTGCGGACGCTGATGCAATATCGCCAGCCCGCCGACGCCAAGGATATGTTTCGCGTGCCCGGCTATTTCTATGTGCCCGCCGCCTACCGTCCGGCGATGGCGCCAGACTTATATCGTTACGCCGGCCATCGCGACATCTTTCCCACGCTTTACAACCTGGCGTTGTCGGACACGCGCTATCCTGCGTTCGGTGAAAATCTGTTCGCGTCGCTTCCCGAGAAGCGGCAGTTTGCGATGGTCGGCTACGAGATTCTGTTCAGCCGCTTCGGCGCGCTGTTGCCGTTTGTCGGCAAGCCCGGCGCATTCCGCTGGGATGACTCGCAGACCCGTCTCGAGCCCGCCGGTCCGGCGCCAACGGCGCTGCTGGAGCAGGGGGGGCAGGCGCGCGCCTGGACGGCGCTGGCGGATTGGTACACGCGTTACCAGATTATTGTCTGGAAGAAGGGCCCGGCG
>JBGPLD010000055.1:0-6829 GCA_041486325.1 Gammaproteobacteria bacterium | reverse complement strand
CGCGCGATGAAGGTCGCCCTTTTCATTGTCGAGGTAATGCTTCAGTATCACGCAGCCATAGCGCAGGTTCGTGCGCAGGCTGAATAGATTTTCACCTCTTCGGCCGATGAGCCCCACCCAGAATGGCATGACCTGCATGTAGCCGCGGGCACCGGATTTCGAGACGGAGTATTTGTGGAAGTTGCTCTCGACCTGGATTACGGCGAGCACGAGTTGCGGATCGAGGCCGGCTCGGGTCGCTTCGTAGTGAACAGTTCGCAGGAATTCGACACGCGTTTTGAAATTCGGAATCTGCTTTTCCAGGCGTGGCGACATATCGGCAAGCCAATTGACTGCTGTCACCGAATTGGTGAATCCATGGCGCGGTGCCGGCCGGTCCGCGATCGATGCCTGCAAGCCGGCCCGAACTTCGGCTGCAAGGGGCTCGTAGATCTGCGCGCCCGCGAGGACGTCCCCGGCTACCGCGATCGCCATCAGCCAAGGCAGGACGCGCGGGGAAATCAGCACAGTTTCGAGCGCATAAATGCGGCGGCATCATCTCGGGCAATTTTTTTCGGCTCTTTGTCTCGCCGGCCCTGGTACTCTATCGAGCCGTCCTTGAGTCCCCGCTCTCCAACCACGATGCGGTGGGGAATGCCGATCAGCTCCATGTCGGCGAACATCACCCCGGGCCGCTCGTCCCGGTCGTCGAGCAGCACCTCGATCCCGGACTCCGACATCGCGCCATAGAGGGCATCTGCCGCCTCTCGAACTGGAGCGCTCTTGCGGTAGCCGATCGGAACCAGTACCACCTGGAACGGTGCTATAGGCTCGGGAAAGATGATGCCGCGCTCGTCGTGGTTCTGCTCGATCGCGGCGGCGACGATGCGCGTGATGCCGATTCCGTAGCAGCCCATTTCGAATGGGCGGGCGCTGCCGGTCTCGTCCAGAAAGGTCGCCTTCATCGCTTCGGAATACTTGGTGCGCAACTGGAAAATGTGCCCGACCTCGATGCCGCGCAGGATTTCCAGCGCGCCCTTCCCGTCAGGGCTTGGATCGCCGGCGACCACGCTTCGCAAATCAAGAACCATCGGCGGCGGAACGTCGGGAAGATCGGGCGTATTCCAATTTACTCCAGTCAGATGGAACCCATCTTTGTTGGCGCCACACACAAAATCGCTCATGACTGCAACGGTCCGGTCCGCGAAAATCGGAATCTTCGGCAATCTTGCGGGCCCGATATAGCCCGGTCGGCATTGGGTTGCCTCCATTACTTCTTCTTCAGTCGCGAACCGGAATTTCCCAAGAATCTTGGCGGCCTTTACTTCATTGAGATCATGGTCCCCCCGCAACAGAATCATCGCCAGGCGTCCTGGGGATCCTGCCGGGATCTCCTCTCGAACGACTGCGATTGTCTTTACGATTTGCTTGATGCCCTTGCCAAGGAGATGTGCGACGTCCTCGCATGTCGTCTTTCCCGGTGTGGGAATTTCCTTGATTGTTTCGGTCGCCGGCCCCCGTTGCGCCGTTGGCGCCAACGCCTCGGCGAGCTCGACATTGGCGGCATAGTCCGATTGCGGGCAGTAGGCAATGGAGTCCTCGCCAGAATCGGCGAGAACGTGGAATTCGTGCGAGCCGGTGCCGCCGATCGAACCGGTGTCGGCTGCGACGGCGCGGTATCTCAGTCCCAGGCGGGTGAAAATCCTCGTGTATGTGTCATGCATATTCCGGTACTCGCGCTGCAGGTCGGCCGAATCGGCATGAAAGGAATAGCCGTCTTTCATTATGAATTCGCGCCCCCTCATGACGCCGAATCGCGGCCGAATTTCGTCGCGAAATTTTGTTTGAATCTGATAAAAGTGCACCGGCAGCTGCCGATAGCTCCGAATCTCGCGGCGCGCGATGTCAGTGATCACTTCCTCATGCGTCGGGCCCACGCAGAAATCCCGTTCATGGCGGTCCTTAAAGCGCAGCAGTTCCGGTCCGTATTGCTGCCAGCGTCCCGATTCCTGCCACAATTCGGAGGGCTGTACCGCCGGCATGAACAGTTCAATGGCCCCGGCACGGTTCATCTCACGGCGCACTATCGCCTCGACCTTGCGCAGCACCCGAAGTCCGAGCGGCATCCAGGTGTAGATTCCGCCGGCGAGCCGCCGGATGAGTCCCGCGCGCACCATCAGCTTGTGGCTGACAAGTTCGGCATCGGCCGGCGCTTCCTTGAGCGTAGCGAGAAAGTATCTGGAGGCGCGCATAGCGGGGCGACGAACGGGACGCGACATTCTACTTGAACTCCCGCGGCGCTCATCCGCTGAGCCTTCAAATCGCCGCCAAACTGTGAAAGAATGGAGCCGGACAAGTTTTTTGCTGGATTGCAAATGCTCGATCGAGACGGCTATCGGCCGAACGTCGGCATCATCCTGTGCAACGGGCGCAACGAGGTATTCTGGGGCAAGCGCGTCAACGAGCACTCGTGGCAGTTTCCGCAGGGTGGTATCAAGCACGGTGAGACCCCGGCGCAGGCAATGTACCGTGAGCTGCACGAAGAGGTCGGATTGACACCCTGCCACGTGAAGATCCTGGGCCGGACGCGCAATTGGCTGCGGTACGAGGTGCCTTCGCAGTGGATCAAGCGGGACTGGCGCGACAGCTACCGGGGCCAGAAGCAGATCTGGTTTCTTTTGAGGTTGGTAGGGCGCGACTGTGACGTCAGCCTGCGTGCTTCGGGGCATCCGGAATTCGACGCCTGGCGCTGGAATGAATACTGGCTGCCACTTGATTCGGTGATCGATTTCAAGCGAGAGGTATATCAGCAGGCGCTTACCGAGCTTGCGCGCTATCTCAATCCTGGCCGGCAACGCAAATTTTCCCCGGAGACGGCGTTGCGCAGATAATCTGCACAAGGACGCCCCATTGCCCCTAGCCGTGCGGCTGCAGCGCGCGTCCGGGGCATGGCGCGAGTCGTGACGCAAGCTTCGGAGGAGGCCGCGATGCATCTGCGAACATTCACTGCTTCCTTCCTGACACAGTCGAATTCCCGCATCCGGGACGCACGAAATTGTCCGGTGGCAGGATCACGCTTGACACCGCTTTGAAGATAGGATTACACTTCGTCCATCAATTAGACTTAGTCTAATATATTGTCGCAACCCTAACCCAGAAGGAGAGTTTCATGCAACTCAAAGGCTCCAAAACCCATGCCGATCTGAAAGCCGCCTTTTCCGGTGAATCGCAGGCGAATCGCCGTTACCTGTATTTCGCCGCGAAAGCCGACGTCGAGGGTCAGAATGATGTCGCCGCGGTTTTCCGCTCCACGGCCGAAGGCGAAACCGGGCATGCCCACGGTCATCTCGAATACCTCGAGCAATGTGGTGATCCCGCGACGGATTTGCCGTTCGGAGGATCCCGCGCCAATCTGAAAGCGGCGATTGCCGGCGAGACGCACGAATACACCGATATGTACCCGGGAATGGCCAAAACTGCCCGCACCGAAGGCTTCGCCGAGATCGCCGACTGGTTCGAGACACTCGCCAAAGCCGAGCGCTCTCACGCCAACCGCTTCAAGAAGGCGCTCGACGCACTAGTCGACTAATTTTGGTAAAACCGGCGCCCGCGGTCGCCGGATTAGCTCCGCGAGTTCGAGGACGCCATTTGACCTCTCAACTCGCGGTTACTTCATAGCTTTCTTGTTTGTTTCTCAAAATTCGAAGATGACCATCCGCGAAGGCAATCTCGAAGCGCCCACCCGCCACCCGATAGCCTGGCGCTCGCCCGATTTCTACGACGAATCCAAGGTGTTCGGAGAATTGCAGCGAGTCTTTGATATCTGTCACGGCTGCCGGCGCTGCGTCAATCTGTGCACGGCCTTTCCGACGCTGTTTGATCTGATCGACGCTGGCAAGACGGGCGAGGTCGACGGCGTGGAAAAGTCGCAGTTCCGGCAAGTGGTGGACCAGTGCTACCTTTGTGACATGTGCTACATGACCAAGTGTCCATACGTTCCGCCGCATCCATGGAACGTCGATTTTCCCCATCTGATGCTTCGCGCCAAGGCGATCAAGTTCAAAAAAGGCGAAATGCGCTTGCGCGACCGCTTGCTGTCGTCTACCGATGCGATCGGAAAGCTTGCGGCGATTCCGGTGGTGGCGCAAACGGTCAATGCTGTGAACAGCAATTCCGCCGTGCGATGGTTCATGGAGAAAACAGTCGGCATCCACAAGGAACGAAAACTGCCGCCTTACAGCCCCCGCAGGTTTCGCAACCAGGCGAGCGCAAGCCAATTCCGGGAATGCAGGAACGGGGATCGCACTCCTGGAAAAATCGCGATTTTCTCGACCTGCTACGTCAACTACAACGAGCCCGGTATCGGTCACGATCTGCTGGCTGTTCTGGATCACAACGCAATTCCCTATTTGCTCGTTGAGAAGGAGGTCTGCTGCGGCATGCCCAAGCTGGAACTCGGAGACCTCGATAGCGTCGCTCGGCTAAAGGGGGTAAACATTCCGCCGCTCGCGAGGCTGGCGCGCGAAGGCCATGCCATCCTCACCTTGGTACCGTCCTGCACCCTGATGTTCAAGAACGAGCTGCCGTTGTTGTTCCCGGACGACGCCGATGTAAAGTCCGTAAGCGATGCAATGTACGATCCTTTCGAGTACTTCATATTGCGGAATCGAGACGGAATGCTGAAAACCGATTTCAAGAAGTCACTCGGGAAAGTGGCGTACCACATTCCTTGCCACCTGCGGGTACAGAACGTGGGACAAAAGACACGCGAGACGCTGCAACTGGTGCCAGGAACCACGCTGAACACTGTCGAGCGCTGTTCCGGTCATGACGGGACTTGGGGCGTGAAATCCGAGTTCTACGAAAATTCAATGAAGATCGGGGGGCCGGTGTTCCGGCTGATGGCCTCCGGCGACCCCGACTACATCAGTTCGGACTGCGCCATCGCAGCCCGGCACATCGAACAGGGCCTCGGCGAAACCCGGGCGAAGAAAACGCATCCAATTTCCCTGCTGCGCATCGCTTACGGGATTTGATTGCGCATCACGTCATAGCGGCAGCCATGGCACGAATTGAACGATCAAGCCTCCTGACACTCGAAGCCTATGCGCGCGAGCGTCAGCAGTTCCGCGCGAAAGTGATGGCGCACAAGAAAAACCGCACAGTTCGCCTGGGTCCCCATATCACGCTCATCTACGAGGACGAATATACGGTCCGCTACCAGATTCAGGAGATGCTGCGTGTGGAGCGAATCTTCGATGAAAAGGGCATTCAGGAGGAACTCGACGCTTATAATCCGCTCGTTCCCGACGGGCGCAATTTCAAGGCGACTTTGATGCTCGAATACCCGGAGCCGGACGAGCGACGCAAATGGCTTGAGCGCCTGATCGGCATCGAGGACAAGGTCTGGATGCGAGTCGGCGATTGCGGGCCCATGTGGGCGGTCGCCGACGAGGATCTTGAGCGCCAGAACGAGAGCAAGACGTCGTCCGTACATTTCCTGCGCTTCGAGATTTCCGAAAAAATGGCGGAAGCGCTCAAGGGCGGCGGCGGACTATCGATCGGGGTCGAGCATTCGCACTACAAGGCGAATGCGGAGACGCCGGCAGCGGTGCGCAGCGCACTTTTGAAAGACCTGGCGTGAGTCCGTTGCGCACACTCGGCGCGCTTGCCACGCTGTCGGCGATTACCGCGCTTGCCCAGCCGACGCCCCGGAACGCGGGTCTGGACGAAGACTTTGACGAGAGGCCTTGGCAGGAACAGAAGACTCAGCTGCCGGCCTATCCAAAGCCGGAAAATCTGGTTCAGCTGCATGTCGCATCCACGTCGTTCGATTTTTACGTGGATGCTGCGTCAGTCACTGTCGCCAAGGATGAAGTGGTGCGTTACACGCTGGTGGCACGCAGCTCATCCGGAGCCATGAACGTGAGCTTTGAGGGAATTCATTGCAAGACCTACGAGCGCAAGCTGTATGCGTTCGGTCGGCTTGACGGCACATGGGCGCAGGCGAGAAGACCCGAATGGGGATATATCAGTCGCGTTCAACCCGGCAGCCAGCATTCAGTGCTGGCAGATGATTTTTTCTGCCTGCTGGGTGGCCGGGCGCGCACCGCCGAGGAAGCAGTGCAAGCGCTCAGGCTCGACTACCGTCCCGCCGCAGCCAGATGAGCCGGACGTGACATTGCCGGTCGGGTGGCGCCCCCGGCAAACAAAGCTTCAGATCGCGGCCTTCGCCGAAAATGCTCCTATTACAGTACGACGAGATTGTCCCGGTGGATGATTTCCGGCCCGTCAATGTAGCCGAGTATTGCTTCGATCTCGCCTGATGCGCGGCCGGCGATGCGGCGGGATTCCGGCGCGCCGTAATTGACCAATCCCCTTGCGATCTCGGCGCCATCCGGTGCGACACAGGCAACAATCGCGCCGCGCTCGAATACTCCTTCAACGTTCGTAACCCCGATTGGCAGGAGGCTCTTGCCGCCGGACAGCAACGCCCTCACCGCCCCTGCGTCGATGCCGAGCTTTCCGGCAACCTGAACATGATCGGCCAGCCACTGCTTGCGCGCGGCGAGAGGCGTCGTCTTCGCGGTCAGCAGCGTGCCGATGCTTTCTCCCCCCGCAAGCCGAACCAGCACATCCGGCTCGTGGCCGGAGACGATCACCGTTTGCGCGCCCGAGCGCGCGGCGCGCTTGGCGGCGAGCACCTTCGTAAGCATGCCGCCTTTGGCGATGTCGGAGCCAATTCCTCCCGCGATGTCTTCGAGCCGCGGATCGCCCGCTTGTGCTTCTTGTATCAATGTCGCCTGCGGATTGCGGCGCGGATCGTCGGTGTAGAGCCCGGCCTGGTCGG
>JBGPLD010000054.1:0-6831 GCA_041486325.1 Gammaproteobacteria bacterium | reverse complement strand
GCCGAGTATGGTTAACCCGGACCCGTTGATGGAGTCGTGACAAAATTGACGCAGCGCGGCTGCGTCAGTCAGATACCGCGCGTCCCCCCGGCAACGGTACAGATTCGCGACAACATGTAATCCGTCCAATTTGCATAAATCCCCACGCCCGTTAAAAAACGAGATGTCGGCTTACAACGCTGACATCTCCCCCATTGCCGCATCGATCAGCCTGCGAGCGACGCTGATTCTAGCAGGAAGCCGCGGCAAATTTTCAATTTTGAACCACTTTGCATCCTCGATTTCCGCGCCATCGACGCGCACATCGCCGGAAACGTAGTCTGCAAAGAACGCGATCATGAGCGAATGCGGGAACGGCCAGGGCTGGCTGGCGAAATATTGCGCCTTGCGAATGCGGATCCCGACTTCCTCATAGACCTCGCGCTCCAGACACTGCTCAAGCGTCTCTCCCGGTTCCACAAAACCCGCCAAGGCGCTGTACACGCCCCTGGGAAACCGCGGCGAGCGCGCGAGCAGCAGCTCCCGTCCCCGCCGCACCAGCCCCATGACCGCCGGCGCGAGCCGCGGGTACACCACCAGCCCGCAGCCCGGACATTCGCGGCTGCGTTCGCTCATGCGAGCCGCTGTCGCCGCGCCGCACGCTCCGCAATACTGGTGCGTGCGGTCCCATTCGACAATTTGCAAGGCCTGGCCGGCCAGCGCGAACTGCGCCTCATCGATCACGCCGAACAGCGCCCGCAATCCCTGCCAAACCCAGCCTTGAGGCGCCGCAGCTTGCGCTATGGCTTCGGCCGAGAAGCAATGTTCTCCGCCGAGAACCCCAAGATATTGTGTTCGCTGCAGCATCATACCCAATTCCTTGGGGTTATTGCAACAGGGAATTGCGGGCGCGGCGGGCGCCGCAGCCACCAGGAGCTCGGCATCGCGGAACACGAACCAGAGCGAACGCGGCGGCAGCTCGACCGGAGGCTGAATGGCCGCGACGTAGGCGGGAGGCCGCTGGAAAGGCACGATCATCGGGATTTCAATCCATCAAATCCCGCTCCGGTACGAAGCGATCGGCCCCTGGGACAAGGCGAATTGCGCCGCGAAACGGTCCCCGGAGGGGCCTTCAGCGGCGCAGCCTCCGGATCAGGCTCGAAGTATCCCAGCGCCCACCGCCCATTTTCGAGACCTCATCGTAGAAACTCGCGACGAGCGTGGCAACGGGAAGCTGGGCCCCGTTGTCCCGCGCCGTCTCGGCGCAGATGCGCAGGTCCTTTCGCATCCAGTCTACGGCGAAGCCGAATTCGAACTTGTCGTCGACCATGGTTTTACCGCGGTTTTCCATCTGCCAGGACTGCGCCGCGCCCTTGGAGATTACGTCGAGCACGAGTTTCGCGTCCAGCCCAGCCTTCATGGCGAAATTCAGGCCTTCGGACAGCCCTTGGACGAGCCCCGCTATGCAAATCTGGTTCACCATTTTGGTGAGCTGGCCGGAGCCGGAGACGCCCATCAGCGTAACGGCCTTGGCAAAATGCGCTATCACCGGTTTCGCCCGCTCGAACGCGGCGGCGTCGCCGCCCACCATTACGGTAAGCGCACCGTTCTCGGCGCCCGCCTGCCCTCCCGAGACCGGCGCGTCCAGAAAGTCGAAGCCGCGCTTTTTCGCCTCGGCCGCGAGCTCGCGCGCCACTTTGGCCGAGGCAGTAGTGTGATCGACGAAGACCGAGCCCTTTGCCATCTTTTGAAAGGCTCCATTCGGCCCCAGCGTCACTTCGCGCAGGTCAGGGTCGTCGCCGACGCAGGAAAACACAATGCTTGCGTCCTCGGCTGCCCTTGCCGGCGTGTCGACCGCTCTTGCTTCGACGCCATGACCGCCATGCTTTGCGACCCAGGCCTGCGCCTTGGCGCGGCTGCGGTTGTATACGGTGACCTCGTGGCCGCCTTTGGTGACGAGATGGCCGGCCATGGGAAAGCCCATCACGCCAAGACCGATGAATGCGAGTTTTTGCTTGCTCACTGCCTCTCCAATTCTGATTTACTCTCGCCAAGTAAGCGAGATTCGCCGATAATTATAAGCTCTCCGCCCTCCTTTCCGAGCGTCCCGACGATGACCCAGGACCTTACCAACGCGATTCGCGCATTGGCCATGGACGCCGTGCAGGCGGCAAACTCGGGTCATCCCGGCATGCCCATGGGAATGGCCGAGATCGCGCTGGCGCTATGGGGACGGCACCTGCGGCACAACCCGGCGAACCCGAAATGGGCCGATCGCGACCGCTTCGTGCTTTCGAACGGCCACGGTTCGATGCTGCTCTACGCGTTGCTGCATCTCACCGGCTACGATCTGCCGATGGATGAATTGCGGCGCTTCCGCCAGCTGCACTCAAAGACGCCCGGCCATCCGGAGTACGGGCTGGCTCCGGGCGTCGAGACAACGACCGGCCCTTTGGGCCAGGGCCTCGCCAATGCCGTCGGCATGGCGATTGCCGAGCGAATTCTCGCCGCCGAGTTCAACCGGCCGGGCTTCGACATCGTCGATCACCATACTTATGTGTTCGTCGGCGACGGCTGTCTCATGGAGGGGATTTCGCACGAGTCCTGCTCCCTCGCCGGAACGCTCGCTCTGGGGAAGCTGGTCGCGTTCTACGACGACAACGCGATCTCCATCGATGGCGAAGTGAAAGGCTGGTTCAGCGACGACACGCCGAAGCGCTTCGAGGCCTACGGCTGGCACGCGATCCCGAATATCGACGGCCATGATGTCGATGCGATTGATCGCGCCATCCGTACGGCCAAGGCCGTCACGGACAAGCCGAGCATTATCTGCTGCAAGACCGTGATTGGCAAAGGTGCGCCCAAACGCGCCGGCACTGCCAAGGCTCACGGTGAAGCGCTCGGCGCAGAGGAGGTGGCGGCGACGCGAGTCGCGATCGGCTGGAGCCATCCGCCGTTCGAGATCCCAAAGCGGGTCTACGAAGGCTGGGACGCGAAAAAGCGCGGCGCGGAACTCGAGCGCAGCTGGAACGAGAAGTTCGCCGGCTATGCCAAGGCCTATCCGGAGCTTGCCGCGGAATTCGGGCGCCGCGTGGCCGGAGAGCTCCCGGCGGGCTGGAGCGCTCACTGCACGGCTCTGCTCGACAAGATCAACGCCAAGGCCGAGGCCGTTGCCACCCGCAAGGCTTCGCAGAATGCGATCGAGGGCTTGGCGCCTGTTCTGCCTGAACTCGTGGGTGGCTCGGCCGACCTCACAGGCTCCAACCTGACCCTGTGGTCGGGTTCCAAGGCGCTTGGCAAGACAGGCGGCGGCAATTATATCTATTACGGTGTGCGCGAATTCGGCATGAGCGCGGTCATGAACGGGATGGCTCTGCACGGCGGCATCATTCCCTACGGCGGCACTTTCCTCACCTTCGCCGATTACTCACGCAACGCGTTGCGCATGGCGGCGCTGATGCGGCTGCGCTCGATCTTCGTTTTCACCCACGACTCGATCGGACTGGGCGAAGACGGGCCCACGCACCAGTCGGTCGAGCACGCTGCTGCGCTGCGCCTGATCCCCAATATGGAAGTCTGGCGGCCCTGCGATCCGGTGGAATCCGCCGCGGCGTGGATCGCCGCAATCGAGCGCCATAGCGGGCCGACTTCGCTGCTTTTCACCCGCCAGAGCGTGCCGTTCCAGAAGCGCGACGCACATACGATCGCCGCAATCCGGCGCGGCGGTTACGTGCTCGCAGACGCCCAGGAACCGAAAGCCGTGATTATCTCCACCGGGTCGGAGGTGCAGCTCGCGCTCGGCGCAAAGCAAAAGCTCGCCGAGGAAGGCATTCCGGTGCGTGTGGTGTCCATGCCCTGCACCTCGGTTTTCGACCGTCAAAGCGCAATGTACAAGGATGTGGTGCTGATACCGACTCTGCCCAAAGTCGCCGTCGAGGCCGGGGTCAGCGACTATTGGCGCAAGTATGTGGGCCTGGACGGCGCTGTGGTCGGCATCGACCGCTACGGCGAGTCGGCGCCGGGCGCGAAGCTTTTCGAGTATTTCGGCTTCACCGTGGATAATGTGGTGAAGGCCGTGAAAAGCGTCTTGTAAATGTTTTTGCCGCCAAGGACGCAAAGGAAAACCAAAACATTTCTTTAACATCCTTGGCGTCCTTGGCAGTTGGAGATTTTTTGTAGGAGAGCGGGTAATGACCATTCGAGTTGCAATCAACGGCTACGGCCGCATCGGCCGTAACATCCTGCGCGCCTTCTATGAGGAGAAAATGCGCGAAGGTGGAAAGAAGCACGATCTGCAGTTCGTCGCGATCAACGACCTCGGCAACGCGCAAACCAACGCCCATCTCACGCGCCACGACACCGTTCACGGGAAGTTCCCCGGCACGGTTGCGGTGGAGGGCGAAGCCATGGTAGTGAACGGCGACCGGATCCAGGTGTGCGCCAGGCGCAACCCGGCCGAGCTGCCCTGGAAGGATCTCAAGGTGGACGCGGTGCTGGAATGCACAGGGCTCTTCACCAGCAAGGAAAAGGCCTCCGCGCACCTGGTGGCGGGCGCGAAGAAAGTGATCATCTCGGCGCCGGGCGGCAAGGACGTCGATGCGACCATCGTCTATGGGGTCAACCACAAGGTGCTGAAGGCCTCGCATACGGTGATCTCGAACGCTTCCTGCACCACCAACTGCCTTGCGCCCCTGGTGAAAGCGTTGCATGACCGCATCGGCGTGGTCTGCGGCCTGATGACCACGATACATTCGTATACGAACGATCAGGTGCTCTCGGACGTCTATCACGAAGACCTGCGCCGCGCGCGATCGGCCAGCATGAACATGATCCCGACCAAAACGGGCGCCGCCGCCGCGGTCGGGCTGGTGTTGCCCGAGCTGAACGGCAAGCTCGACGGTTTCGCCATACGTGTGCCGACGATCAATGTCTCGATCGTCGATCTGTCCTTTGTCGCGAAGCGCAAGACCACGGCGGACGAGGTCAACGCCGCGGTCAAACAGGCCTCGGAAACCGATTTGAAGGGGATCCTGCAGTACAACACCGAACCGCTGGTTTCGATCGATTTCAATCACAACCCGGCCTCGTCGATCTTCGACGCGACGCTCACCAAAGTGGCCGAGGGGACGCTGGTGAAAGTGTCCTCCTGGTACGACAACGAATGGGGATTCAGCAACCGCATGCTGGATGCGGCGGTCGCTCTCATGAACGCAAAATAGGAATCTGCGTCCTCTGCGGTTAACCCTTTAAGGGTTTGTCTTGACCGTCCTTAAGATGTCCGATCTCGACCTGCGCGACAAGCGGGTCTTCATGCGCGTTGATTTCAACATTCCCATCCACAACGGCCATATCGACGACGACACGCGAATCCGGGCTACGCTGCCCGGGATCAGACTGGCGCTTGCACAGCGAGCCCGCCTCATGCTCGTGTCGCACCTGGGCCGGCCGGCGGAAGGACAAGCGAGCGAGAAGGAGTCGCTCGCCCCGGTCGCGCGCCACCTTTCCGGGCTGCTCGGCATGGAGGTGCCCCTCATCCGGGACTGGCTCGACGGGGTATCGGTGGAGCCGGGCAAGGCCGTGTTGCTCGAGAACTGCCGCTTCAACAGGGGTGAAAAGAAAGACGAAGATGCCTTGGCGAAGAAGCTGGCGGCGCTATGCGATGTCTACGTCAACGACGCCTTTGGCGCCGCTCACCGCGCCGAGGCCACCACGCACGGTGTCGCGAAATTTGCGCCGATCGCGTGCGCCGGGCCGTTGATGGCCGCCGAGATCGAGGCGCTCTCGAAGGCGCTCGGGCACCCGGCGCGGCCGCTCGTTGCCATCGTTGCCGGGGCCAAAGTTTCGACCAAACTTGCCGTTCTCGGTGCACTCGCGGAAAAGGTCGACCGCCTGATCCCGGGCGGAGGCATTGCCAATACTTTCATGCTCGCGGCGGGGATGAAGATCGGCAAGTCTCTGGCCGAGCCCGATCTCGTCGATGAGGCGAAAAGAATCATGGCGATCCTGCGCGGAAAAGGCAGCGAAGTCCCGCTGCCGGTGGACGTCGTCTGTGCGAAGGAGCTCTCGGCGAGCGCAAAGGCGCAGATCAAGTCCTCCTCGGAGGTAGCTGAAGACGATTTGATCCTCGATATCGGCCCGCGCAGCGCGGCGGCGCTCGCGAAGAGGATATCCGAGGCGGGCACTATCGTCTGGAACGGCCCGGTCGGCGTGTACGAATTCGATCAGTTTGGGCAGGGCACGAGGGCGATCGCGGAAGCCATCGCCGGCGCGCGCGCGTTTTCCCTCGCCGGCGGCGGCGAGACGCTCGCGGCGATCGCCAAGTACGGAGTCAGCGACAGGATTTCCTACATCTCGACCGGGGGCGGCGCATTCCTCGAATTCCTTGAAGGGAAAAAGCTGCCTGCGATCGAAATCCTCGAGCAGCGCGCCGCCGATTAGGAAATCGGCGTTGGGCAGCGGGGTTTTCTACTTTCCAGAACGTGTTTCTATGCCGGCGGCGCGCGCGAGCTCCTTGTGCACGCGGCTCACGCGCTCGATCTCGCCCTTTGCGGCGAAACGTTCGTAGAAACCTTCCGACTTGAAGGTTTTCACCTGCTCGCGCCAGGGCGCAAGCCGCTCTTCCCAGCGTTTGACGCGGCCCTCGGCGGGATCGCCGTCCTCGCGGGCGAGATCGGCGCACACGCGCAGCATGGCCTTGAGCGTCACCGGCTTGGTGACCATGTGGTTGGCGTGGCCCCAGGCCTCGCCCCACACGTGTTCGGCCGCCTTGAAAAAGTCGCGCACCATGCCGTAGTAGTTCGGTACCTGGGTACGGCTGCCCCCGGCGAGCTGGATCTTGCGCCAGTCGCGGTT
>JBGPLD010000053.1:0-6835 GCA_041486325.1 Gammaproteobacteria bacterium | reverse complement strand
GGCGCTCGCGCAGAAGCCGCGGCTGCTGCTTCTCGATGAGCCTTTTGCCGGGCTCTCGCGTGAGGAACGCGCGACGGTAAGCGAGCTGATCGCGGGCATCCCGCGGGAGGTCACCGTGATCATGATCGAGCACGACATGGATACCGCTCTCGATCTTGCCGAACGTATCACGGTGCTTCACTACGGCAGCGTGATCGTCGAAGGCACGCGCGCCGAAGTCGTCGCTGATCCCAAGACGCGCGAGGTATACCTTGGCGACTGAAGCGTTGACGCTATCGGCAGTCGATGCGCTCTATGGCGATAGCCACGTGTTGCACGGAGTCTCGTTCACGCTGAATCCGGGCCGCGTGCTCGCGCTGCTCGGTCGCAACGGCGCGGGCAAGACCACCTGCATGAACGCAATCATCGGATTTCTGCCGCCCAGCGCAGGCGATATCCGGCTGTTCGGCGAGCCGATCGCGCGGCTCTCGCCGGAGGCAATCTCGCGCAAGGGCGTGGGCTTCGTTCCGCAAGGCCGCCGGATTTTCCCGACGCTCACGGTCCGCGAGAATCTGATCGTGTCGCGGCAGTCGCGCAGCGGGGCGGTGAACCCCTGGACGCTGGAGCGCGTGTTCGGGCTTTTCCCGCGGCTCAGTGAACGGGTGCAGCAGAACGCCGGGTCCCTGTCCGGCGGCGAGCAGCAGATGCTTGCAATCGGGCGCGCGCTGATGGGCAATCCGCGCGTGCTGCTGATGGACGAGCCCTCGGAAGGACTGGCGCCCCTGATCGTCGCCGAGGTGGGCCGCACTATCGCCCGCCTGAAGGCGGAGGGGCAGTCGATCGTGCTCGTCGAACAGAATATTAAACTCGCATTTGATCTCGCCGATGATGTCGTCATACTGAACACGGGTAACGTTGCGTTCAACGGCGGCGTCGAACAGGTGCGCCACGACCAGATGCTCATCACCCAGCACCTGGGGGTGTTCTAGTGCGTCATAGCGGTATATCGCCGTTCCGCTCGCGCGATGCGTGCCGGGGTGGGCCGGCTCGCCCCGACCAATCTTGTTCAGTAAAAAGGAAATCTTCAACATGATGTTTACCTGCGCAATCCCCGGATGCACCGACAGCGGCCACGGCCACGCCGCGGCCGCGTTTCGCAAGCGCGCCGCCAAAGGCGCTCAGAGCGCGCGCCCGGCGGCATCAGCCAAGATCGTTCGCGATCGCAGGGGGCGCAGCCTGAGGGTCGACATCCATTGCCACTATCTGAACCGGGATGCCGCGGCGAAGGTCGCACACCTGAACCCGGCGCAGCACGAGCCCTCGGTCCGATTTGCCAACGCGCTTACGCGCGAGGTCAACGTCAGACAGATGCAGGATCGCGCTCCGAAGCTCTCCACGATCGAAGTGCGACTCAAGGACATGGACCGCATGGGCATCGATGTCCAGGCGGTGTCGCCGGCGCCGCAACAGACCTATTACTGGACCGAGCCCGGCCTCGGCGCCGAACTCTCGCGCATGGTGAACGATCGCCTTGCGGAGATCGTGGCCACCTGGCCGCAGCGTTTCGTCGGGCTCGGCACCGTGCCGCTGCAAAATGTCGATCTCGCGGTCATTGAGCTGGAGCGATGCGTGAAGAAGCTCGGTCTGCGCGGCGTGGAAATCAATCCCAGCGTCGACGGGGTGGACCTCACCGACTCGCGCCTTAACCTCGAAAAGTTTTTCGCCAAGGCCGAGGAGCTCGACATCGTGATTTTCATGCATCCCATCGGCTTTTCGCACGGCGAGCGCCTCGTGGACCACTACTTCAACAACGTAATCGGCAATCCGCTGGAGACGACCGTCGGCGCGAGCCATCTGATCTTCGGCGGGGTGATGGACAGGCATCCCGGCCTCAAGATCGTGCTTCCCCACGCAGGGGGATATCTGGCTCATTACTGGGCTCGCATGGATCATGCCCACCGGGCGCGGCCGGACTGCCGCACGATGATCAAAAAGGCCCCATCAAGCTACCTCAGGAAATTTTATTTCGACACGATCACGTTCGACTCCCGCATGCTGCGAAACCTGATCGACAAGTACGGCCCGGACCACGTGCTTCTGGGCACCGACTATCCCTACGACATGGGCGAAGAAGACCCGGTTGGACTCATCAACAGCGTGCCGCGGCTGAAACCGGCCGAGAAAACCCGGATCATGGGCGGAAATGCGTCCCGCCTGCTGAAAATAAGGCGGTAAATGCCGGCTGCAATTTGCGGGGCTCGCTTCAAGCATGTTCTAATGACGGGAAAAATGAGCGGCGATTTTCAACTCGCGCAGGCGCCCCGGCGCCACATACATGGAATTGGTGTGAATCTCAGGCAGGAGGATCAGGTCATGAACCAGATCGGCGTGGGCATCATGCGAACAGGCTGCTAAAGAATGCGCGCGGCCGCATAGTCGATGCCAAAGAAGAATCCCAAGCGTATCGGCCTCGCCATCATCGGCGCCGGCCGGGTTGGCTTGTTTCGCGGGGAGGTTGCCGCGCGGCATCCGCAGGTGGATTTCATCGGCCTGGCCGAAATCAAGCCCGACCGGGCAAAGCTCGTCGCTGGCAGGATCGGCGCCGATTTCGTGACCGCCGACTGGCGCGAGTTGCTTGCGCGGCCGGAAGTCACGGCGGCAATCATCGCGACCGACGAGCATTTGCACGTCGATCCCATTCTGGGCGCGGTGCAGCGCGGGCTGTCGCTGCTGATCGAGAAGCCGCTTGCGACCGAGCTGGCCGATTCCGAGCGCGTGCTGGCGGCAATCCGAAAATCGGGGGTCGATGCGGTCGTGGGCTATACGCAGCGCTTTCGCCGGCGCTGGCTTGTTGCAAAGGAAAAAGTCCGCACCGGCCAGCTGGGCGACGTGACCCTGGTCACGTCCCGCGCGTTCATGAACCGTCTCGTGGCGCTGGACAATTACGAACGCACCAGCGATCCGACGAAGATCTCTCCCATGGTCATCTCGGGCACTCACGCGCTGGACATCGTCATGTGGATGATGGAAGCGAAGCGGCCCGTCGAAATCTATGCGCGCTCGGTGAACAAGGCTCTCGGGCCGCTGTGCAAGGGCATCGACGCCACCGCTGGAGTCATCACGTTCGAGGATGGAAGCCTGTACCACGCCGCCATATCGTGGGCATTGCCCGTTGTCTGGCCCGGCGCTGTCTACAGCCTCGAGGTCGGCATCGTCGGCACCGAGGGCGTTCTCACCATCGACGATACGCACCGCGACATGGTTCTGGCGACGAATCTGTCGCAGGGCGAGGGCTATGCGCCGGATGCGACGCGCCGCGTCGATTTTCTCGGGAGCTATCCGCCGGGCGACGTCGCGCTGGGGGAACTGCGCGGGCCCATGCGCGAGGAAACGGAACAGTGGCTGAATCGCGTCGCGATGGGCCTGCCGACGCAGCATGCGACCGCCGCGGAGGCGCACAACCGGCTGATGCTGACGAAGGCGTTCGATCTTTCCGCGCGGCTGAAGCGCGCGATACCGCTGCCCATAAACGCAGATGAGGCCGCCGAAGACGAAAAGCCGCGCGAGAGCGTGCGGGCAGCGGTATAGACCGAAAGCAAAGGAGAAGACATGGGAAAGCTGAAACTGGCGCTGTGGGCCGTGCTCGTGCTGTGCCCACTGTTGTCGCTGGCGCAGAGCAGCTATCCGAATCGACCCGTAAAAATAATCGTCCCGTTCGCGCCCGGAGGCGCGTCGGACTTCGTCGGCCGCATCATGCAGCCGCGCCTCGCAGAGCTGCTCGGCCAGCAGATCGTCATCGAGAACCGCGGCGGAGCAGCCGGAACCATCGGCACGGAGGCCGCGGCCCGGTCGGCTCCGGACGGCTATACCCTCTTTCTGGGCAACGTCGGCACGGTGGCGATCAACCCCGGGGTGTTTACGAATCTGTCCATCAATAACCTCAGGGATTTTGTGCCGGTGACCCAGGTCGTCGACGTGCCGAGCGTGCTGATCGTGCATCCTTCCGTCGCGGTGAACAGCGTCAAGGAGCTGGTCGCCTTTGTGAAGGCGAACCCGGGCAAGCTGAACTATGCCTCGCCCGGAAGCGGCAGCCAGAACCGCCTGGAGATGGAGATCCTCAGGAAGGCCGAAGGCGGGATGGACATGGTGCACGTGCCCTACAAGGGCGGGGCGGGTCCCGCGGTGACCGGCCTGATCGCGGGCGAGACGCAGATGATGTTCAGCACGGTCTCCTCGGCCATGGGCCCTATCAAGGGCGGACGGCTGAAGGCGCTGGCGGTTACGAGTGCGAAGCGGCTGGAGCCGCTGCCGGATGTGCCGACCATGAAGGAATCCGGCTTCCCTGACGGCGCCTCGGGCTCGTGGCAGGGCGTGCTCGTTCCCGCGGGCACGCCGCGCGAAGTCGTCGAGCGCTTGTACGCGGTGCTGGTGCAGACGATGAAGACGCCCGACGTAGTCGAGCGCCTTGCGAAAGGCGGCGCCGAGGCGGTGACGAGCGGCTCGCCGCAGGCGTTCGCGGAGTTCATCGCGGCTGAAACGCAGCGCTGGGGCAAGGTGGCGAAGGAATCCGGGGCGACCGTGGACTGAAACGCGCGCCTTGATGGTCGGACTCTGAATCGCGCATAACTGGAGAAACGCATGGCAAATGCAGGAATGGTGGGACTGGATTGGCAGGAGCGCATCAACTGGGACCGGCTGCGCAAGTATCGCCTGGAGCGGGCGCGAGCATGCATGAAAGCTCACGGGCTCGCAGCGATGCTGTGCATGTACGACGAGAACGTGCGCTATGTGACGAGCACGCTCACGCCCGGCTGGAACCGCCTGAAGCCCGGCCTGCGCTACGCGCTCCTGTGCGGCGACGACGCGCCGGTGCTCTTCGAGCAGGGCGACATCGGCATGCAGATCGAGCGCCACTCGCCCTGGATTCCCAAGGACCACATCCGCTGGTCCTACGCCTGGATCAAGGGCGCGGCCGGCCCGGCCTCGCTCTCGCAGGTGAAGAAATTCACCAACGCCATCAAGCAGGAGATGAAGAAGGCGAACGTCGCGGGCCAGAAACTCGGCGTGGATTTCGTCGACATCAACATGATCCAGGTCTTCAAGGACGAGAAAATCGACTGGACCGACGGCATGACGCCGATGATGGAAGCGCGCGCGGTCAAGAACGAGGACGAGCAGGAGGCGCTGCGCATGGTGGGCGCGATCGGCGACGCGGCGCACTGGGAGTTCATGAAGTTCCTGCAGCCGGGGCGCACCGAGAACCAGCTCACCGCGCACATCATGCACTACCTGTACTCCGTTCCCGGCATGGAAGACGTCGAGGACGTGATTGTGTCCTCGGGCCCGAACACCTGGCCGAACTGGCGCAACTTCTCCGATCGCATCGTCAAGCCGGGCGACATCGTCTTCATGGATCTCGCCGCGCTCACCTGGAACGGCTACAAGTCCTGCTACTACCGCACGTATTGCGCGGGCAAGGAGCCGAGCAACGAGCAAAAGGACGTCTACGCGATCGCGCTCAAGTGGCTGTACGACTCGATCAAGGCGGTGAAGGTCGGCACCACGACCCGGGAGATCGCCTCGAAGTGGCCTTCGGCGAAGGAAGCCTGGGGCTACGCGGAAGAGGATCAGGCCGCCGCGAACCTTTGGGGCCACGGCCTCGGCCTCGCGCAATACGACCAGCCGGTGATCTCGCGTATCTGGTCTCTCGACCATCCGATCGAGATCAAGGAAGGCATGGTGTTCGCGCTCGAGACCCAGCACGGCAAGAAGTTCGAGTGGGGCGTGAGAATCGAAGAGATGCTGATCGTGCACAAGGACAAGATCGAGATCATTTCCAACTTCCCGGTCGAGCAGATCACCGTCGTCGATCCGATGCCGGGCTACTCCACTCTCACCGGCCGTTGACGCCAGGGCAGCGTCGCATGAGGTACGCCGGGTGAGCGGGAACGGAATGCGAACGGCGGTGCTTCATGCGCCGCGGAAGCTCGACCTCGTCGATCGTTTGAAGCCCGTCGCCGGCCCCGGTGAGGTCGTGGTTCGCACCGCCGCGACGGCGGTCTGCCACACCGACCTTTCGATCTATGCGGGAGAGCACCCGGGAGTCAAGTATCCGGTGGTGATGGGCCACGAATCGACCGGCGTGATCGACTCGCTGGGCGAAGGCGTATCGGGAGTGAAGGCGGGGCAGCATGTCATCATCAATCCCATCATCGCCTGCGGGCACTGCGACCAGTGCCTGCGCGGAGCCGGCAACCTGTGCCGCAATGCCGGGCTGTTCGGGCGTGAGGTCGAAGGCTCGCTCAGCCAGTACGTCAAGCTGCCGTCGCAATACATCCACGTCCTGCCTCCGCGGCTGCCGCTGGAGCAGGCGACGATCATCGAAACGCTCGCCACGGTGCGTCATGCTCAGCATCGCGTGGGCGTCTCGGCCGGGGAATCGGTGGTCGTGCTGGGCCAGGGTACTGCCGGCCTGCTGCATACGCGCCTCGCAGTGCTCACCGGCGCGATGCCGGTGATCGCGGTCTCACGCACCCGCTGGAAGCTCGAGATGGCGGAACGAATGGGCGCGCATCACGTCGTCGAGTCTTCGGTCGACAAGGCCGTGGAGGAAGTGCGGCGCCTCACCGGCGGCAAAGGCGCGGACGTCGTGATCGATGCCGCGGGAGGCGCGGAGACGCTGCGCGCGGCGATGGACATGCTGCGTCCCGGCGGGCGTTTCTCGGCTTTCGCCGTGAGCCACGAGACGGTGCGCGGATTCAGCACTTTCCCTCTCTACTTCGGCGAAATCAGCATCATCGGCTCGCGCGCGCTCACGCCCCAGGACATGAATCCGAGCATCCAGCTCGTCGCCTCG
>JBGPLD010000052.1:0-6925 GCA_041486325.1 Gammaproteobacteria bacterium | reverse complement strand
GTTCGCGGCGCAGGTCGCCGCGGAGCAGGCCGGCCGCGCTGCGCAGGAATGCGGCGTGAAGAATATCGAAGTGCGCATCAAGGGCCCCGGCCCCGGGCGCGAATCGGCCGTGCGTGCGCTCAATGCGCTCGGTTTGAAGATCGGCAGTATCGCCGACGTCACGCCGGTGCCGCACAATGGCTGCCGGCCGCCGAAGCGCCGCCGCATCTGACGAGATGCAATTACCTAGACGCATTTAACGAGGCGCATTTAACGAGGAACCATGGCCCGAGATCTTGACGCAAAGTGCCGCCAATGCCGCCGCGAGGGCGAGAAGCTCTTCCTGAAGGGCGAGAAATGCTTTACCGACAAATGCGCGATCGAGCGCCGCAGCTACGCTCCCGGGCAGCATGGGCAGAAAAGCGGCGGTCGCATGTCCGATTTCGGCAAGCAGCTGCGCGAAAAGCAGAAGCTGCGCCGCATCTACGGCCTGCTCGAGCGCCAGTTCCGCAAGACCTACGCGGAGGCATCGCGCAGCAAAGGCGTGACCGGCGAGCGACTTCTGCAGCTGCTGGAATCGCGCCTGGATACAGTGTCCTATCGCATGGGTTTCGGCTCGAGCCGCACCGAGGCGCGCCAGATCGTGCGCCACAACAGCATCCTCGTGAACGGCAAGCGCGTCAACATTCCGTCCTTCCAGGTGCGCCCGGGCGACACCGTCGAGGTGGCGGCGAAATCCAAGGAGCAACTCCGGATCAAAGGCTCCATTACTGCCGCCGAAACCCGCGGCTTTCCGGAGTGGATCGAGGTCGACATCAAGGAAATGAAGGGAAGGTTCAAGGCGCTCCCGCAGCGCTCCGAGCTGCCTTCCACGATCAACGAAAGCCTGGTGGTCGAGCTGTACTCGAAGTAAATAGCGCAAGCCACATCGTATCGAGGGCCTCAAATGCAAACCAGTGGATTTCTGAAACCGCGCATCATCGACGTGCAGGGTATCGCCCCCAATCACGCCAAGGTCGTGATGGAACCGTTCGAGCGCGGCTACGGCCATACGCTCGGCAACGCGCTACGCCGGGTGCTGCTGTCGTCGATGCCTGGTTACGCCGCAACCGAGGTGCAGATCGCCGGCGTGCTGCACGAGTACTCCACCATCGAGGGTGTGCAGGAAGACGTCGTCGATATCCTGCTCAACCTGAAGGGCGTGGTGCTCAAGCTGCACAATCGTGAAGATGCCCTTCTCAATCTGAAGAAGAAGGGCGAGGGGCCGGTGACCGCGGGCGACATCGAAGTCACTCACGACGTTGAGATCGTCAACCCCGAGCACGTCATCGCGCATCTGTCGCCCGGCGGAAAACTCGAGATGCAGATCAAGGTCGAAAAGGGCCGCGGCTACGTCTCGGGCAATCTGCGCGTGATTCCAGAGGAGTCGAAGGGTATCGGCAAGATCATCCTCGACGCCTCGTTTTCGCCGGTGAGACGCGTTTCATACGCGGTCGATTCGGCGCGGGTGGAGCAGCGCACCGACCTCGACAAGCTCATCATAGACATCGAGACAAACGGCGTGATCGAGCCCGAGGAAGCGATCCGCTACGCCGCGCGCATCCTCGTCGACCAGCTATCGGTCTTCGCCGCGCTCGAAGGGACCGCCCCGACTGTCGAGGAAAAGAAGACACCGCAGGTCGACCCGATCCTGCTCAGGCCCGTGGACGATCTCGAGCTTACGGTGCGCTCGGCAAACTGTCTCAAGGCCGAGAATATCTATTACATTGGCGACCTGATCCAGCGTACCGAGACGGAACTTCTGAAGACGCCGAACCTCGGCCGCAAATCGCTCAACGAGATCAAGGAAGTGCTTGCCTCGCGCGGACTGACACTCGGCATGAAGCTCGAGAATTGGCCGCCGGCCGGCCTGGAGACGGCGCGTACCGCCTGATCGCGGAAACAGGACGATACAAAGAATGCGCCACCGCCACGGACTTAGAAAGCTCAATCGCACGAGCAGCCATCGCTTGGCGATGCTGCGGAACATGACCGTGTCGCTCCTGAAGCACGAGGTCATTCAGACCACCCTGCCCAGGGCGAAGGAATTGCGCCGAGTGGTAGAACCGATGATCACTCTCGGCAAGAACGCGACGCTTGCCAATCGGCGCATCGCCTTCAACCGCCTGCGCGACCGCGGCATGGTGGCGAAGCTTTTCGCGGAACTCGGTCCTCGTTATTCCAAGCGCAATGGCGGATATCTTCGCATTCTCAAGTACGGTTTCCGCAAGGGGGACAACGCGCCTATGGCGCTCGTCGAGCTGATGGATCGCCCGGAACCAAAGGAAGAGGCAAAGTCGGCGGCAGCAACCAAGTCCTGATTCTCCGTCAAGGGAAGTAATGAGGCCGCCCGCGGGGCGGCCTTTTTATTTTCGCCCCTCCGATGGGCGGGCAGTCTTTCGGCGGGGGTAAAATCGCGCCGTGGCCATCGTGCTTTTCACCGATTTCGGATCCCGCGACCCCTACGTCGGCCAAGTGAAGGCAGTGCTGGAGCGTGACGCGCCCGGCATTGCGGTAGTGGATCTGCTGAACGATGCGCCGGCGTTCAACTTGAAGGCCGCAGCGCATCTGCTCGCTTCGCTCGCACCCGAATTTCCGCAGGGCAGCGTATTCGTCGCAGTGGTCGACCCCGGCGTGGGCAGTCTGCGCGCGCCGGTAACGCTGCGGGCCGACGGCTACCGCTTCGTCGGCCCGGACAATGGCCTGCTGTCGGTATTCGCCGCGCGAGCGGAGCGCGTGGATTCGTTTCGCATCGTGTGGAAGCCCGGGCGCCTGAGTACCTCGTTCCATGGCCGCGATCTGTTCGCGCCGGTGGCGGCGCGCATTGCGATAAACGCTCTTCCCGGCGATTGGCTCGAACCGCTCGAAAAGCTCTCGGTGGATTTCGGCGGCGATGATCTCGCGGAGATCATATTCGTCGATCATTACGGAAACGCAATGACCGGCGCGCGCGCAAGTGCCGTATCCCGCGGCGCGAGACTCGTCGTGAACGGCCGTTATCTCGACAATGCCAAAGTGTTCTCTTCGGTGTCTGAAGGCGAGGCGTTCTGGTACGAAAACAGCCAGGGTTTGGTCGAGATCGCGGTGAACCGGGGCAGCGCGGCGGAGAAGCTTGATCTCAAGGTGGGGGACCGGATCGGATGGGCAGACTGACGATCAGGATGACTCCATGGATGCCCCATACCAGCGGCAAAGTCAACGTATCAGGATTGCTCGATAGTCGTTGACGTTGGTGCGCGTCGGCCCGGTCAGGACCAGGTCGTCAAGCCGGGAGAAAAATCCGTAGCCGTCGTTGTTGGCGAGCAGCTTTTTTGCGTCGAGTCCGAGCTTTGTCGCGCGCGCCAGCGAATCGGGCATCAGCACGGCGCCTGCATTGTCCTCTGAGCCGTCGATGCCGTCTGTGTCGCAGGCGATTGCGTGGATGGTTTCCGCTCCGGCGAGGTCGATTGCGAGCGACAGCAGGAACTCGGTGCAGCGGCCGCCGCGGCCATTGCCGCGCACGGTGACCGTGCATTCGCCGCCGGAGATCAGCGCGACCGGAGGCGTTTCCGGCTCACCGTGCCGCGCGATCTGGCGCGCAAGCGCCCCGTACACCTTCGCCACCTGGGAGGCTTCCCCTGTGACGCTGTCGCCGAGGATGACGGCGGGGACTTCGTGCAGGTGGAAAAAGGACGAGGCCGCGCGCAGCGCCAGTTGCGCAGTAGCGATGACGCGATTTTCTACTCGGGCAAAAAGTCTGTCGCCGGGCTTGGGCGTCTCCGGAATCTCGCCGCGCGCCCCCCGCTCGAGATGGCTGCGCGCCGCGCCGGGCGCCTCGACGCCATGGCGCTCAAGGATATCGAGCGCGTCGCGGTAGGTGGTGGGATCCGGCGCACAGGGCCCCGAGGCGATGTGCGTGGGATCGTCCCCGGTGACGTCGGAGATGATGAGGGTGACAATCCTGGCCTTGCATGCGGCGGCGAGCCTGCCGCCTTGGATCGCGGAAAGGTGCTTGCGCACCGCGTTCATTTCCTGGATCGGCGCGCCGCTGCGAAGCAGTTCGATCGTCGTCGCCTTCAACGCGTCCATGCCGATGCCCTCGACCGGAAGACTGAGCAGCGCCGAGCCACCGCCGGAGACGAGCACAAGCAGCAGGTCACCCGGCCCGAGCGTGGCGACCCCGCGCAGGATTTCACGTGCGGCTTGCTCGCCTTCCTCGTCGGGCACCGGGTGCCCGGCCTCGATGACCCTGATGCGTGTAGTGGATAACCCGTGCTGATAACGGGTGATGACGAGGCCCTCTAGCGGCGCGCCCGCGGGCCAGTGCCGCTCAACCGCAAGCGCCATGGACGCGGCTGCCTTTCCCGCGCCGACGACCAGCGTCCGGCCCGAGGGCGGCGCCGGCAGATGCTGCGGAAGAATCTTCAGCGGATCAGCGGCGGCGACAGCAGCGTGGAAACTCTCGACAAGAAGTTGCCTGGATTTCATCCGCAGACTCTAGCGGCTTTCTCCGGCGGCGCCAAGCGCGGCGACGGCACGGCGGATTGGCCTGGCGGCTTGCCTCGCATGCAAATCGCTGAAATCTCCCGCCGCTTCGCGGCACCCCTTCTGACGAGGCGCTATATGCTCATCATGCTCAGCACCGCTTCGAACAATATGCTGCCCGGAGCGCAGAGCTGATCGAGCACGGTGAAATGGTTCGCGCCGGGGCAGGGAATGTCGGCGCGGCGCGCCTTGCCCCATTTGTACGCGATAAGCCTGTTCTGGATGTGAAAGCCCTCGTTTTCCTGCTCTCCGACTGCCGTGAAGAGCGGCGCATCGGTCGCCGGCGGCATGAACGCCGGGCTCACCTTGAGCGCGGATTTTTCCGTGAGGCGCACATCGCAGTTTACCGAAGGCACTTTGACGATCTCGGTGAGATCGTACACCCCGCTGACCGAAAACGCGGCCGACACCACAGTCCTCGGCAGGTCGGGAGAATATGCGGGCCACCGGCAATTGAGCATCATTGCGGCGAGATGCCCGCCAGCCGAGTGCCCGCAAATATGGAGCCTGTTGGCGGGGCCGCCGAAATTCTCGCCGTTGCGGAACAGCCAGGCACAGGCCTGCACCGTCTGCATCACGATATCTTCCACCTGCACCTCGGGGCAAAGCGCATAGTTCGGCACGGCCACCGTGATGCCCGCCTTCGCAAATGCCGGGGCGATGAAGGAAAAAGTCTTCTTGTCGAGAGCGCGCCAGTAGCCGCCGTGAATGAACGCGAGCAGGCCCCTGCTGTTCCCTTGCGCCCGGAATATGTCGAGCTTTTCCGCTTCGGTCGTTCCGTATGGCACGTCGAGATAGCAATCCAGGCTGGCGCGGGCTCGTTCTGATTCCATCTGCCAGCGATCGAAATGCTGCTGGTAATCGGCGACCACCAGCCGCGGATTGTAGAGAAGATCGTAATTGGTTTTTTCGGCGTTCATCTTTCTGCCCCGGTATGGCCGAGGCGGCATGGTCTCCGGACCTGCCTCCGACCCACCGACTCAGAACGCCTCGCGCCAGAGATCGAGCGCCTGCTGCACCGGCCGGTCGGAAAAGCTGAAGACCACGGCCTGCTCGTCGGCTTCAAGCCGGTAAGGCATCCATGAGGGGCAGACGAACACGTCCTTCGGGCCGAAGGCGAGCGATTCGCCGTTGACGAAGCAGCTCCCTTTGCCTTCGACCACCGCGTATACCGTGGAGTCAGTCGAGCGATAGTCCTTGCCCCTGAATCCCCTGGGCAACAACTGCATGAAGGTGCCCATGGTCGGCATCGCCCAGTCGCCCGTCACGGGATTGGTGTATTGCAGCTTGTAGCCCCAGCAGGGATGCGCGTCGCGTCCCGCCTTCATCGTCTCGAGCGCCTTGAGGGTGCGGCCGTACGGATACCAGAAAAGCGGCGAGGTGCGGCTCCTCGCCTTGTACTGCACTGGCTTCATAGTGTTTCCGAACTGCGCGAGATTTTCGCCCTCGGTGCGATTCGTGTGCTGGGTTTCCTCCGCGCCCTTTTCCATGAACTGCGCATCGAGCAGTTCGACCAGTGGCACGTCCAGGCCGTCCATCCACACCATCGGCTCGCTGGAGGGATTGCCGTGGTCGTGAAAAGTCCATGACGGCGTGATCACGAAATCGCCGACGTTCATGGTGACTTTCTCTCCGTCCACCGCGGTGTAGGCACCGCTGCCCTGGAGAATGAAGCGCAGCGCTGATTGCGAGTGGCGGTGGGCCGGCGCGACTTCCCCCGGAAGAATCAACTGCAGTCCGGCATAAAGGCTGTGGGTGACGCGAGACTGGCCGCGCAGTCCGGGGTTCTCGAGGATCAGCACGCGGCGTTCGGCTTCCTTTGCGGTGATCAGGCGTCCGGCCTCCTGGATCTGCGGCCACATCGTGTCCCACTTCCACAAGTGGGGCTTGCAAGGAGTGTTGGGCGTCGGCGTGACCAGGCCGTGCAACACCTCCCAAAGGGGGGTGCTGCTCAACTTGTCGAGCCGGTCATAGAACGCCTTGCGCTCGGCGGCGATACTGGTTTGCAGAACTGCGGACATGGGTTTCTCCGGGAGGGGTCGCAAGCCTGGAGCAATTTTCCGCCTTTGGCAAGGCGGCGGCAATCTCGATGCCAGGTGTGATCGATCACGGCGAACGGGCGGGGGAAACGGGCAATACCCTGCATTCAGGATTGAATCGCGAGTCGCGCAGGCAAGCAGATTCATTCCGAAGTCTGTCCAGGTCATAGTGGGCAAGTGCCCACTATCTGTCCCACTTTCGCGGTGGGCGTGATTGTGGTTGACTGCCATCGTGCGTCGCCTTTGTAATAGCGCGAGGGAAAAGCGGCAAAAGGTTGGCGCGGAGCGCCAAGAAAGCGCGGCGCGGATCGATAAAGGAGGGCCGTGATGAACGCCGAGCAACT
>JBGPLD010000051.1:0-6931 GCA_041486325.1 Gammaproteobacteria bacterium | reverse complement strand
GTCTGCCGCGGCGAGGCTGGCGACGCGCTGCTCGATCTCTACGTGCGCCAGCGGCGCACGGTCAACCTGGAATACGTGCAGGAATACTCGATCAAGAACCTTAAACGCCTTGCTGCGAAGACCGATGCGGAGCGCATGGCGAATTTCGACGAGCTGCGCCGGCAGGCGGCGACCCGGGAGGGCCGCAGGGAGTTTCTGCTGGTGAGCAGCATGATCGCAAGCGTCCGGCGCGCCAACGCGATAATCTAGCAGCCGGGGCCGGGATACTCTGCCAGCTTCTGCATCCCGGCTCGGTCAGGCGTCCGGAAGAAGGCGCGGAAGGAGGACGGAGACATGGAAAGAATCTGGCTCAAGCACTATCCGCCGGGCGTTCCCGCCGAGATCGACTACCGCCAGTACCGCTCGGTCGGGGATCTGTTCGAGAAGAGCGTCGCGAAGTACCGCGATCGTCCCGCCTATTACAACATGGGCAAGACGATCAGCTTCGGCGACCTTGAGCGCCAGTCGCGGGATTTCGGCGCCTGGCTGCAGGGCAAGGACCTGGCGAAAGGCGCGCGCGTCGCGGTGATGCTGCCGAACTGCCTTCAGTATCCGGTGAGCATCTTCGGCATCCTCAGGGCCGGCTATGTCGTGGTCAATGTCAATCCTCTTTATACCGCGCGGGAGCTGGAACATCAGCTCGCGGACTCGGGCGCGGAAGTCATCGTGATCCTGGAAAATTTCGCCCACGTGCTCCAGCAAGTGATCGGCCGGACCCCGGTGCGGCACGTGGTGGTCGCGGCGCTCGGCGACCGGCTCGGGTTCAAGGGATTGATCGTCAATTTCGTCCTGCGGCACGTGAAGAAGATGATTCCGGCATGGAACCTCGCCGGCGCTTTGCGCTTCAACTCGGTGCTCGAGGAGGGTGCAAAGGCCGGGCTCGCGCCGCTCGAAGTCGGCCACGAAGACCTCGCGTTTCTTCAGTACACCGGCGGCACCACGGGGCTGTCCAAGGGCGCGACGCTGCTGCACCGGAACATCCTGGCAAACGTCGAGCAGGCCTTCGCATGGCTGCGGCCATTCATGAAGGAAGGCGAAGCGCAGCTGATCATCACCGCGCTGCCGCTGTATCACATCTTCTCGCTTACGGCGAACGCCCTGCTGATGATGAAAATGGGCGGTTGCAACGTGCTCATCACCAATCCGCGCGACATTCCGGGTTTCGTGAAGGAGCTTGCGAAGCACAGGTTTACCATCTTCACCGGCGTCAACACGCTGTTCAACGCGCTGCTGAACCGCCCGGATTTTTCCAGGCTGGATTTTTCCAGACTCAAGGTCACCCTCGGCGGCGGCATGGCGGTGCAGAAGCCGGTGGCCGACCGCTGGAAGCAGGTGACCGGCTGCACGCTGGTCGAGGCCTATGGGCTGTCCGAGACCTCCCCCGCGGCGACCATCAATCCGCTCGACCTCAAGGAATACAACGGTTCGATCGGCCTGCCGATTTCCTCGACCGAGATCGTGCTGCGCGACGAGAGCGGAAATGAAGTGCCGCCCGGATCGCCCGGCGAGATCTGCATTCGCGGGCCGCAGGTCATGAAGGGCTACTGGAACCAGCCCGGCGAGACCGCCAAGGTGCTCGGCGCCGACGGTTTCTTCGCGACCGGCGACGTCGGCATGATGGACGAGCAGGGCTACGTGCGCATTGTCGACCGCAAGAAGGACATGATCGTTGTATCCGGGTTCAAGGTCTTTCCCAACGAGATCGAGTCTGTGGTCGCGATGCTTCCCGGCGTGCTCGAGTGCGCCGCCATCGGCGTGCCCGACCCGCATTCAGGGGAAGTGCCGAAGCTTTTCGTGGTCAGGAAAGACCCGGCGCTGACCGAAGCCGACATCCGCAGGCACTGCGAGGAAAACCTGACCGGCTACAAGCGGCCCAAGTACATCGAATTCAGGAAAGAGCTGCCCAAAACCAACGTCGGAAAGATTCTCCGCCGCGCGCTGCGCGACGGAGCCTGAATGCGGCCCGGGTCAGGCTTTTAGGGGATTCCGCTTGCGGGCGGCGACGGCAAGTTGCGTCGCGATCGCCTTGATCAGGTCCTCGTTTTGCACCGGCTTCGTGAAGTAGTCCTGCACGCCGATCTTGTACGCCCTTGCATAGGTTTCATCGTTGGCGCTGCCGGTGAGCACGATGACCGGGATGTCCAGGGTCGCCGGGTCGGATCGAATCGCCTCCAGTATCTCGACGCTGTCCAGATAGGGCACCTTCATGTCGAGCACGATCAGCTCGGGCGGTTCGGTGACGATAGCGCGCAGCGCGACCGCCGCGTCTTCCGCGCTCTGCACCGCGTGCCCTGCGCCCGAGATGTGCGCGTTCAGCAGGTCGCGGAAGGTGGGGTCATCCTCGATTACCAGGATCCTGGCCAAGCCTCTTCTCCCTTGGGCGGAGCGACCGTGAGCGGTTACTGGGCGCCGCGAACGAGCATCCTACTGCACCGGGCGCCCGAATTCCAGCATTCCGGCGGGGCGTTTATTCCGCGAAATATCTAGTGCGGCGGAGCGTACTGGACGACCTGCTGGTCTATTGCGCCGAAAATGGATTGGCCGCCCGCGTCGAACATCTCGATTCTCACGCGATCGCCGAACTTCAGGTAAGGCGTGACCGGTTTGCCCTGCTGCACGGTCTCGAGCGCGCGGATCTCGGCAATGCAGGCGTGCCCGTTCCCGTATCCGTAGTTGGAGATCGTTCCCGACCCGAGCACTGTGCCGGCGCCGAGCGGGCGCGTTCTGGCCGCGTGGGCGATGAGCTGGGAAAAATTGAATTGCATGTCCTTGCCGCAGTGGGGCGCGCCGAACGGATTGCCGTTGATGTGGATGGAAAGCGGCAGCTGCACCTTGCCCCGATCCCAGGCGGGGCCGAGCTCTTCCGGCGTCACCGCCACCGGGGAGAATCCGGTCGCCGCCTTGCTTTGGATAAAGCCGAAGCCCTTGGCGAGCTCGGCGGGAATGAGGTTGCGAAGACTGACGTCGTTGATCAGGGCAAACAGCCGGATGCGCTCGACCGCCTTGTCGGGCTTGATGCCCATCGGCGAGTCGCCGAGAAACACGGCAACCTCGGCCTCGAGGTCAATGCCCCATTCCTCGCTCGATGCCTCGATCGGATCGCAGGGGCCGATGAAATACTCCGAGTCGCCCTGGTACATGAGCGGATCCTTCTTGAATTCGGGCGGCATGACTGCGCCGCGCGCCTTGCGCACCAGTTCCACGTGCGCGAGATAGGCGCTTGCATCCATCCACTGGTAGGCGCGCGGCAGCGGCGCCGCGAGCTGCTTCGGGTCGAGCTCGAAGGCGCGGGAACCCGGCGCGCGGTTGAGCTCGTCGTACAGATTCTGCAGCTGCGGCGCGAGATAGTCCCAGTCGTCGAGCGCGGCCTGCAGCGTGGGCGCGACGTCGTAAGCGATGACCGCGTGCTTGAGATTCCTGGCGACGACGATGAGCGTCCCGTCGCGGGTGTCGTTCTTGAGCGTGCCGAGCTTCATTTTTTTCCTGGCGGGCGGGGAGCGCCATTCTACGCGAGCGGCGTCTGCGCAAGCGCGCTCAGCGCCCCGGGGAGAAGCGCTTCTTCAGGCCCTGCCAGCACTCGTGGTAATCACGCTGCAGCTGCGCGGCTTCGAGCGCGAACCGGGTCGGCCGCACCACGTAGCGCGTCTCGAACATGAACGCCAGGGTGTTCTCGATCTTGTGCGGCGCCAGCTTCGCTTCCGATGCTTTCTCGAATGTTTCGCTGTCGGGGCCGTGGGCGCTCCAGGAATTGTGCAGGCTTGCGCCGCCCGGGAGGAACCCCTCGGCCTTGGCGTCGTATGCACCATATACGAGTCCCATGAATTCACTCATGACGTTTCTGTGATACCAGGGCGGGCGAAAAGTGTCCTCGCCCACCTGCCAGCGCGGCGGAAAGATGACGAAATCGCAGTTGGCGGTTCCCGCGGTATCGGACGGCGAGGTAAGCACCGTGAAGATGGACGGATCGGGGTGGTCGAAGCTGACCGTGCCGATCACCATGAAATCGGCGAGATCGTACTTGTACGGCACGAGATTGCCGTGCCAGGCCACCACGTCGAGTGGCGAATGATTCATCTCCGCGGCCCAGAGGTTGCCGGCGAACTTCGCGATAAGCTCGAACCGTCCGTTCCGGTCCTCGTAGGCGGCGACGGGCGCCAGAAAATCGCGCGCGTTGGCGAGGCCGTTCGAGCCGATCGGCCCGAGCTCGGGCAGCCGGAACATGGCGCCGTAGTTTTCGCAGATGTAGCCCGCCGCAATTTTTTCACGCCCGCCTTTGGCGGCAGCATCGGGCAGATCGACGCGAAAGCGCAGCCCGCGCGGGATCACGCAGATCTCGCGCGGCGAGACCTCCAGCAGACCGAGCTCGGTGAAAATACGCAGCCGCCCCTGCTGCGGAACGAGGAGCATCTCGCCGTCCGCGTTGTAGAACGCGCGATCCTTCATCGAGCGGTTGGCGGCGTACAGGTGGATGCCGATTCCAATCTGTGCGCCGGCGTCGCCGTTTCCTCCGAGGGTCTTGAGGCCCTCGACGAAATCCGTCGGTGCGGTCGGCGGCGGGAAAGGGCTCCAGCGCAGCTGGGTCGGCGACGCAGGCACCTCGGTGAACGGCGCGGTGCGCAGCAGCCGGTTTTCGATGCGCTTGTACGGCTTGTGCGTCGCCGAAGGCCGGATGCGATAGGCCCAGGTGCGGCGATTCTGCGCGCGCGGCGCGGTGAATGCCGTGCCCGAGAGCAGCTCGGCGTAAAGGCCGCGGGGCGCGCGCTGCGGACTGTTGCGACCTTGCGGGAGCGCGCCGCTCACCGCTTCGGAGGAGAATTCATTTCCGAATCCGCTCTGGAATTCCGGATTGAACGCCGGAATTTTCCGAATCTTTCCGGCCCGGAGCGGTTTTTTCTGGCGCATTTCCGTGAGCTATCGCGCGTGCGAGGGCGCGAGCTCCGGAAGCAGGGCAAGCACGCGCTTGCGCAGTTCGAGCAGATACGCGTCGCGCACTCCGTGCTCGATGAGTCCGCGGACGGTCTCCAGCAGGTATTCGGCCGGCGTTCCAAGGTGGCCGCGGGTCGTCACCATGGTCCGCACCACGGCTTCGAGCGGCAGCCTGCCTGCGTAACTCGGATGCTGCCGGTTGACGACAAACGCGATCGCGCGCAATGTCCGCTCGCCGGCGTCGACAGTTACCCAGCGCGGGCAGTAGGAGCCCAGCACCATCTCGCGCCGCCACAGCAGGCGCAGCTCTTCTGCCGAGCGGCCCGCGGCGATGCGGAACGCCACGCCGCGGCAGCTCCCTCCTGCGTCCAGGCCGAGCACGAGACCGGGTTTCTGCAGCGAACCGCGATTCACGTGCGACCACATGCAGAAGCGGCGGTGAAGGCCGTGCACGCGCGCCACGCGCCGCTCCTCGAAATGAATGATCGGATTCCAGATCAGCGAGCCGTAGCCGAAAAGCCACACATCGGCGCCGGGCGGGTGTTGCCCGATCAGCGCCCTCACCGACGCGTCCTGCTCGGCCTCCGAAAGCACGCGCGCCTGCGGATTGGCATCGCAGAAGAGCTTCTTCAGGCGGTCGGCCTCGAGATCGGCGCGGGTCAGGGACATGCTCGAAGATTAGCGGAAATCGCTGATGATTTGAATTGCCTTCTCCTGGAACGGACGGCTGGGCCCCCGGTTGACCGCGTCCTATGCGGCCCGGACCAAGGTTTGCCGTGCGCGGAACGCGGCAAGCAGCCCAGCTTCCTTTCTCTTCGCCTCGGCGAGATGGCGCTGTTTGACGTGGCCGAAGCCGCGGATGCGCTCTGGAATTTCCGCGATTTCCACCGCGAGCTTGTGGTTGTCGCGGTCGAGGCGCTCGATCAGCTCGGCGACGGTCGCTTCGTACTCGCCGATCAGGCGTCGCTCGGTCTTGCGCTCCTCGGTGTGGCCGAATATATCGAACGCAGTGCCGCGCAGTCCCTTGAGCTTCGCCAGCACCCTGAACGCAGCCATCATCCACGGGCCGAACTCGGATTTGCGCGCTTCCCCGGTCACGCGATCGGGCTTGTTGAAAATCGGCGGCGCGAGGTGGAACTTCAGCTTGTAGTTGCCTTCGAACATGCCCTCGATTTTCTGCGTGAACGCGTGATCGGCGTACAGGCGCGCCACCTCGTACTCGTCCTTGTAGGCCATGAGCTTGAAGTAGTAGCGCGCGACCGCCTCGGTGAGCGCGGTGGCTCCGGTTTTTTGACTTTCGATTTCGCGCACGCGATCGACCAGTGCCCTGTAGCGCGCCGCGTAGGCCGCGTCCTGGTAGGCGGTAAGAAACTCAACGCGGCGTGCGATCAGCTCGTCGGGATTGCGCGAGAACGCCTGCGAGATGGGAATCACTTCAGCGGGCATGGCGCGCCGCTCGACTTGCGCGAGGTCCGCCGCGGCGCGCCGCCCCCATGCGAACGCCTTCCGGTTGAATTCAACGGCGACACCGTTCAGCTCGATCGCGCGCAGCAGCGACCCTTCTCCAAGTGGCACCCAGCCTTTCTGGAACGCGTAGCCGAGCATGAACATGTTGGTGGCGATGGCATCGCCCATCAGGGCTGTGGCGAGCTTTCCTGCTGGAATGAATTCGACGTTCTTCGCTCCCGCCGCTTCGACGATATCTCCCTGAAGGTCGGTTCCCGGAAGCTGCCAGTCCGGGTTTTTCACGAATTCGGCGGTCGGCGATACCGTGGCGTTGACCACGACCTTGGTGGTCGCGTCGCCCATTTTCGAGAGCGCCTCGGAGCCAGAGGTGACGATCAGATCGCAGCCGAGAACAAGGTTTGCCGCGCCGGTGCCGACTCGCACCGAGTGCAACTCTTCGGGTGTTTCCGCGATCTTCACGTGCGACATCACCGGTCCGAACTTTTGCGCCAGGCCCGAC
>JBGPLD010000050.1:0-6962 GCA_041486325.1 Gammaproteobacteria bacterium | reverse complement strand
TGGAACTCGACGCGCAGCGTGTGCCAGGTGCCCCCCGCGACCGGAGCGTCAACGTACTGGAGTGTATTGCGCCGTCCGTTTTCCGTGAAATAGAGCGACACGTTGTTCTCCAGCGCGTTGGCCCGCGCGACGTAATAGTTGTCGCCGTCTTTCCAGCGCCATACCACCCCGCCGGCCTGATCTTCGCGCCCCGACAGCGGCTTGAATTTCACTTCCACGAAGCCATCGGTGATGGCCGTGCCTTGCCTTACGCACCAGGCAAACGTCGCCACGCCCGACTGCTTCAACACATAGGGCTTGCTCGGAGCCGAAGCGTCGGTTTCGACTTGCCAGCGTGGGCTGCCCGAGCCCGTGCGGCCGCACTGCCAGCCCTTCGGCGCGACGCCCGGGGCGTCCTGATCGAAATTCACGACCTGTGCAAAAGATGAAGTAACCATACTCAGTCCCATAAAGAACGCAGCGATGATTCGCATTATGATTCCCCCAAAAGAGAGAGCAGGAGCGCCTCGCCCGCAATGGAGCGCGGCCACGCGAATTGCAGGCGCAATGAGCGCCGCGAAGCGAAGGGAAGTATTAACGAAGAAACTCGATTCGGCATCCGCACCGGCCTCTCGCGCAATCAACGCGATTGGCAGAACTTGGACGGATACCGTCTTGGGAAAGCCGGGAGTCTGCACACCCCGACGAACGCATCCTACGCCAACTGTTCTCTCACTTCAACAATCCTGGCAATCGGAGAATAAAGATGCGCTCCGACCCGTGTCGCGAGCCAACCGAGCGCCTAGCGGGCGTGCTTGCCGGCTTTCCAGCCGTGCGAGGCGAGATACTTCTCGCCGACCTCGATCGGCTCGGCTTCGAGCGGGGTACCCATGGTGTCGTTCCAGCGGTTGAGGAAGCCGAAGTACGCGACCACCGCGACGATCTCGACGATCTGGTTTTCGGTCCAGTGCTTGCGCATCCCGGCGAACATTTCGTCGGTGATGTCGTTCGGAACCGAGGCCGCGGCGAGCGCGAAATCCAGCGCAACGCGCTCGGCTTCGGTGAACAACGGACTGGTGCGGTACTCCCACACAGCGGCGAGCTTGCGCTCCTCGACGCCGTAATGCAGCGCCCCGCCAGCGGTGTGCGCCATGCAGTACACGCAGCCCGCGGCGCGGCTGGCGACGTGGCCGACCAGGCGCTTGAGACCGCGGTCCACCTCGCCCTGCGGGTCCCAGATGGCCTGCGAGAGCTGCGAGAACGCCTTCACGAGCTTCGGTTTCCTCTGCATGATGAGCATGCTGTTCGGGACGAAGCCGAGGCTTTTCATGGAGAACTCGAAGTTCTCCTTGAGCTCCGGAGAATGGCCGACCGGCAGCGGCGCGAGCCGCGGCGAGGGTTTTACTTTCTGGTCCATGAGGTTCTCCTCTATGCGATCCCGGCGGCTTGCACCGATGGGCACTTCACCGAACCGTGGGAGCAAAACACGCAGCAATCGCCCGCACTCGGGCGCAGAAGAGCGCCGCAACCCACGCACTCGTAGAAAAACTGGCAAACGTCCGCCGGCATCGTCTCCCGCTGCCGGTGACCGCACTTCGGACAAGTTACGACCGACTCCAGAACCGGGCTCGATTTGGCCTTATCAACGAGAGACCCATCAGCTTTCACAAACGAGCTCCTGTGGAGGTTCGGGCGTTTCTGCGAAAGCGCCCCCAGTAATCCGTCGCGCTTGTCACGACAAGGCCGGCGAACCCGGCGTAGCTTGTCGCCTCGGAGTTCAGGAGGTACAGGCCGCCGAATATAGCCGCACCGCTAAGGACCGCGAGCGCGAGCAGCCAGCGGTTGCGGTGTTGCAAATATGCAAGCAGTTGGCCGACAACGGCGAGCACGATCAGTGCCTGGGCGGCAATAAAAAGCTGTGACTCGTATGCTGCCAGCGCGCCCAACCCAAAGACCGCGCCGAGCAACGCCAGTTTCGGAAAGCAGATCGGGCAGGCGGCCGCGGCAACCAGCGCTCCGAAACTGCCGATTTTTTCTAGGTGAGTTTTCATATTCCTGCCTCCTTCAAAACCGGGCAAGAGCAGGCAGTGGTTGGAACTGATCTTCGGAAAATCAATGCGGCGCCACCCACGAGAACATCCTGCGGCCGAACGTGCCGCCGAGCGCGACGAGCAGCGCCGCGGTGCCGAAATTCCAGATCAGGATTATTGCGCTCGCATCATGATTGTGAAAAATCGACAGCGCCGTCGCCGTCACGGCGGCCACCGCGAGGCCGCCCGAGATCCCGGCCCGCGTCGGCGCGAGCAGCGACGCGTGACGCAGCATGATGAGCATGGCAAGCGAGAGCGGCACACCGGTCAGAACGAGCAGCGCGAAGCACCCGGCCTCATCTCCGAGGAGCAGACTGCCCGGCTGAAGGCTCACCCAGTTGGTGAGACATCCATAGCCGATGGTCGATACCCAGACGAAGAGCGCCGGCAGCGGTAGAAGCAGCCAAATCCGAGAGCGGTCCGGGATGCTGACGATGAACGACGCGATCGCGGCGAGCACGCCGGTCGCAAGCGACGCGGCGATGCCGATCACGAAGTCCGGCTGCCGCAGGCGCAGCGCGAGATCCGGCCGCACCTCGTGACTGACGGCGAGGAGCGCAAGCATCAGCGCCGCGAACAACAGCCAGCCTGCGGCGCGCACGACCGGTGGACGCAGCCGCCGCACCGGCGCCGCATTCGCGACGAGCGACTCGATGAGATCGGGTGTGGTGATCACTTGTCTTCGCCTTTGCTTCCGAGCAGTTTCCGCAGGTTCTTCAGCGCGCGATGGGTGGCCACTTTCAGCGCCGTCACCGACATCCCGCTCGCCGCCGCCGCTTCCTTCAATGACATCTCCTCGAGCTTCAGCAGCCGGACCGCCTCGCGCTGCCCCGGCGGCAGGGCCTCGACGGCTTCCCGCAGCGCGCGGGCCTCGGATGCTGCTTCATGGTAGTTCGTTTCGGGCGCCGCAAAGGTTTCATGCTCGGTGTCGAGCGGCGTCTCGCGCGATCCGCTGCGCCCGCGGCGGCGCAGCCCATCGACGATGCGCCGGTTGGCGATGGCGACCAGCCACGGGCCGAACGGGCGGGTGGGATCATAGGTATGGCGCACCGCATGCACCGTGAGTAGCGCTTCCTGGACCGCATCCTCGATGTCGCCGCGGTTCTGAACGCGCCTCGCCGCCAGCGAACGCAGGTAAGGCGTGATTTCCTCGAGCAGCCGCCGGTAGGCTTCGCGGTCGCCGCCTTGCGCGCGGGCCATGCATATGGACCAGTCGAGCGTACGGTCGGAGTGCGTGGCGGGGTCCCGCGCGGTCGACGAAGCCGCGGCCTCCCTGACGAGGCTCAGCGCCGGGGCGCGGCTGTGCGGGCTGGAAGACATGTCCGAAATTTTCGCACCTCGAGCAAATCCTGTCGCGGAAAATAAATTTCGCGCGACCTGTAACCTTTGGTCGCCCCTCGCCGAATTTCCTGTCACGGCTCCGATTCCGGGGCCCCCAATCAGACAAGAGGACTCACGATGAACCGATACCTATTGGCAGCTTCGACACTTTCGACCGCGGTGGGGCTTGCGCTCGCGATCCAGGCGGTGCCGGCCCGGGCGCAAGGCATGAAGGACATGAGCAACATGCCGCAGGCGGTCAAGGACAACATGGCAAGAGCGATGGCCAACAAGCTCGAGAAGTGCTACGGCATCAACGCCGCCGCCAAGAACGACTGCGCCGAGGGCGCGCACTCCTGCGCCGGCCAGGCGACGCAGGCGCGCGATCCGAAATCGTTCGTTTTGCTTCCGGCGGGCGACTGCACCAAGATCCAGGGCGGCAAGCTGAAGTCCGCGTGATTGCGGATTGGCCGTTGATTTTTCCTGCCGCTTCGCTGCGAAGCGGCAGGAGCCCGGTCCCTGCGAAAGCAGGGATCGGGCTGCGCTTTCCGCATCATCAGGCGGTCGTCGACACGCACCCCGAGGTCGCGTGGCTCGAAGTCCACACCGAGAACTACATGGGCGGTGGAACGTCGCTGCGCTGCCTGGAGACGATCCGCAAGGATTATCCGGTTTCCCTGCACGGTGTCGGCCTTTCGCTCGGCAGCGCCGATGGGCTCGACGCGGCGCATCTCGCGCGCGTGAAGGGCGTCGTCGAGCGGATCGATCCCGGGCTTGTCTCCGAACATTTGTCCTGGAGCATCGTCGGCGGGACCTATCTCGCCGACCTGCTTCCCCTGCCGATGACCGAAGAAGCGCTCGATGTCGTCTGCCGGCACGTCGACCAGACGCAGGCTTGCCTGAAGCGCCGTTTGCTTGTAGAGAATCCCTCCAGCTACCTGCGCTTCCGGCATTCGACTATTCCGGAGTGGGAATTCATGGCTCTCGTCGCAAAGCGCACCGGCTGCGGCATTCTGTGCGACGTCAACAATATCTATGTCAGCGCCTGCAATCATGGCTGGGACGCTTCGGCCTATCTGGCGGCGCTACCGCCGTCCGCGATCGGCGAGATTCATCTCGCCGGCCATTCCGTGAAGCAGCTCGACGGCGGACGCACGCTCCGAATCGACGATCACGGCTCGCGCGTCGCGCCGGAAGTCTGGGCGCTCTACGCGGAAGCGCTCGCGCGCTTCGGCCCGGTGCCGACGCTGATCGAGTGGGACACCGACGTGCCGCCGCTCGAGGTCCTGATGGACCAGGCGGCGCGCGCCGAGGGCGCGCTCAAGGAAGCGCAACGTGAACGCGCGCGTGCCATCGCTGCTTGAGCTGCAGCGCGCCGTGCGCCGCAGCGTTGTCGCGCGCGACGACGCCGAGGCGGGTGGGTGCGTCGTTGCCGGCGGCATCGAGCCGGAGGCGCGCCTCGACATATATCGCAATACATTCGCAAGCGTCCTTACCAACGCGCTGCGGCTCTCGTACCCCGCCGTGCACCGGCTGGTCGGCGCCGAGTGTTTCGAGGGCGCAGCGCGCCTGTTCATCGATGAGCAGCCGCCGCAGAGCGCGTGCCTCGACGAGTACGGCGCGAATTTCCCGGAAACCCTGGCCCGCCTGGAGGCTGTCGCCGCGCTCGCCTATCTGCCCGGCGTCGCGCGGCTCGAATGGGCGGTAAGCCGCGCGCTCCACGCGCCGGACGCGGAGCCGCTCGACGTCGCACGCCTTGCCGCGTTTGCCGAAAACGATCAGGCACGCGTGCGCTTCGCGCCTCATCCTTCCGCGGGCCTCGTGCGCGCCGATCATCCCGCCGACGCCATCTGGCGCTCGGTGCTCGAGCAGGACGATGCGGCGCTCGCTGCGATCGATCCGGCGAGCGGGCCGTTGTGGCTGCTCGTGCACCGCGCGGCGACCGGCGTTGAAGTAAGCCGGTTGAGCGAAATCGCGTGGCGCTTTACCGAGGCGCTATTCGCCGGGTGTCCGCTGCGCTCCGCTCTGGAGGATGCGCCGTGCGTGGAGGCGGAAGCCTTGCTCGCCGAGCACCTTGCGGCCGGGCGCTTTGCCGGGTTCAGCCTGGACGATACCGCCATTTCGTGACAGCGAGGAGTTTCCCCATGAGCACTCTTGCATCTTCTGCATCCGAGCGCCCACTCCCGGCATTGATCGCGCGAGTCGTTCGGTGGCTGGATGGCTTTCCCTATTCGGCTCTCGCCATTCCGCTGCGATTTGCCGTTGCGACGGTATACTGGAACTCAGGCACAACCAAGCTCGCGAACTGGGACACGGCAATCGCCCTCTTCACCGACGAATACAAGGTGCCGCTGCTCCCCCCGGAACTCGCCGCGACCATGGCGGCGGCGATCGAGCTGACCACGCCGGTGCTGCTCGTCCTCGGGTTGGCGACACGGCCCGCGGCCCTTGTCTTGCTCGGCATGACGGCGGTGATCGAGGTGTTCGTCTATCCGCAGGCATGGCCGACGCACATCCAGTGGGCGGCGATGCTGCTCGTCCTGCTCTTCCGGGGACCGGGAAAATTGTCGCTCGACGATCTGATACGCCGGCGGCTTGCCGTCGGCGCCGGGTGAGTTGGCAACGCGAATCAGCTTCTCGCAATTGCTAGGCCGCATCCGGACGTCATTTCCTCGGCAGCGAGCCGGCGAACTCAATGGCCATCGCATGCGCTCTAATATGCGGCCCGACTGCCGAGCTACCCGGCGCGCCGTTTTTGCGCGCCCGGGTTGAGCGATGTTTAATATGGAGACCGCCTCATTTGCTCTTTCTCCTATCCTGCATGGGCGGCAAAAGCACGTGCTCGATGCTGATTTTCACCCAACGTCGCAGGGTCTTGATGTCCGAGAGCATCTCTCTTGTTAAAACAACATAGTCTTTTTTGATCGGCCCTTTTGGGAAATATCGAAGAGGCTTTGTGCCCCTTTGTTTCAGCAACGAAGTTCTTGATTCTTCCGGCAGTTTTATCGCGAATCCGACAGGAGTTAAGGAAACACAAATCTTGCCATTCGCATAAAGAGCGGCTCCGCTGAAGAAATGCTTGCACTCCAGGGCAACGTTCTTAAATCTTCCTGAAGTTGCTTGCTTAATCAATGCAGTCAATTGTTCTAGGTATTCACTTGCCATGAGTTGGCTCTTTAAGCCATAAACTTCCCTTAGTTGGCAAAAGGCCTGCCTATCATAGTGCGAATCCGGCTCTGATTTCGCCAACTTCCCTAGAAGCCAATTGCCGCGCCTCTACGTCGGACAAATGCCGTTGACGCGCGATTGCTGACGCAGCCAGGAAATCACACCCCGGTCTGTTCGGCCACCTTAAGCGCATCGTCGATTTCGACCCCCAGATGCCGAACCGGCAGGCTCAGCACAACTCCGCGGCCAGCCGTTACCATATGTACATGCTGCGCAACGACGCCGATTCGTGGGGCGCCCCGGCCAAGCTTTTTCACTGGGTCATGGCGGCGCTGATCCTCGCGCAGATCACGCTCGGCTGGATGGCGGCGAGCTGGCGGCTGTCGCCGATGAAGCTCGAGCTTT
>JBGPLD010000049.1:0-7063 GCA_041486325.1 Gammaproteobacteria bacterium | reverse complement strand
GTAAGGTTGGCATCGGTCAAAATGCGGAACCGGTTCCAGATCTCCGGCACGCCGAGCCGGCCGGCCTTGAGCATCGCATCGGCGATGCGCGCGCACCCCTCCGGGAGTTCCCGGGGAGCGGTCCAGAAATTCCTGAATTCCGCCGACGCGGCGGGTTCCTGGCGTTCCCAGCGATCTTGCAGCGCGTAGCACGCGACTTCGGGATCATCACCGGCGAGCGCCGGATATTCCGCCCGGAACAGATCCCACTGTCCCTTGCTGCCGAGCAACTTGAGCCATTCGCGGCGCAGCAGCTCGGCAAGCGGCGTGCCCGGGTTGCTCGCGAGGAAGGCGCGAACCTCGCCTGCAGGCGCATTTTCCAGGCGGAGCCGCCAATACTCCAGGTAGGAATCGAGAACGTGGCCGTCCAGCTTCCCGGCCAGCTTGCCGAGCTTTACCCTGTCGCCGGCGTTGAATGCATCGCGCGCGGCGAGAACGGCCTCGTCCTGCGTCAATTCCTGCACGGCGAGCGCGGGTGCGGGGAGGGCGAGCAGCGCCACCGCGAAAATCGCCTCTGCCCGTATCATGATGACGCTGATTGCGCGCATGTGGGCGTCGAGAATAGCATAGATGTTTCTGCCCGCCGATGAACGCCCTCTGCGCGAATCCAAATGTCGGACACGATGAGCCCCGCCGATCTTTCCGCCTGGCGCAAGACTGAGCGCGGCCGTCTGCTTGCGGAACGCGCGGCGCTGACGGAAGAGGCGCTTGCCGGACTACGCTCGAGAATCGACATTCACCTACAACGCACGTTCCCGGATCTGGTGCACGGCATCCTCGCGTTTTGCTGGCCGTACAAAAACGAGTACGACGTCCGGCATCTGGTGGCGGACCTGCGCCGGCGCGGCGCGACCACGGCATTGCCGGTAGTGATCGCGCCCAAATCTCCCCTCGTTTTCCGCGAATGGCACCCCGGCGTTAAATTGGCCGAGGGGCCACTCAGCATTCCATACCCCGAGGCTTCAGCCCAAGTGTTTCCCGATCACATGCTGCTGCCGATGCTGGGCTGGGACGCAGACGGATACCGGCTCGGCTATGGCGGCGGTTATTTCGACCGGACGCTGGCCGCGCTGGAGAAGCGGCCGCGCGTGATCGGCACATCCTACGAAATGGCGCGTCTCCAGACGATCCATCCGCATCCGCACGACCTCCCCGTGGATTTCATCGTCACCGAGCGTGGCGTGTACCGGCGTGAAACGCATGGCCTCAGGTTTCTCGACAACCCGCAGGCATTTTCCTCGCCACCCTGTTATGCCGGCGAGATACCGCCCGACTCTCGGTGAGCGAAGCTCTGGTGCACAGCAAGTAGCGTGCGCCGTGCGCACGTTGTACGTCAGCCCAAGAACAACCGGTAAGCCGGATTGCGCGACTCGTCCACGCATGGATAACCCAGCGCGTCGAGGAAACGCTGAAATTGACGCATTTCGGGCCGCGGCACCTGCATGCCGACCAGCACGCGGCCGTAGTCTCCCCCCAGATTCCGGTAGTGGAAGAGACTGATGTTCCAATCGGTGCGCATGTTGGAGAGGAAATTCATCAGCGCCCCGGGCCGCTCGGGAAACTCGAAGCGGTAGAGCAGTTCGTACGGCGCGCCGCGCGCGCCCTTCGGGATCCCCAGCGGCGGGTGGCCTCCGACCATGTGGCGCACATGCAGCTTCGCCATCTCGTCATCGGAGAGGTCGCGCGTCTTCAGGCCGTGGCGCTCGAGCACCTTCACGATCTTCGCGGTTTCGTCGCGGTTATGCACTTCAACGCCGACAAATACGTGGGCCTGCCTTGGATCCGCGATGCGGTAGTTGAACTCGGTGATATTGCGCGCGCCCAGCGTGGCGCAGAACTTCTTGAAGCTCCCCGGACGCTCGGGGATGGTGACGGCAAGAATCGCCTCGCGGTGCTCGCCCATCTCGGCGCGCTCGGCCACGAAGCGCAGCCGGTCGAAGTTGCAATTCGCGCCGGAGGCGACCGCGATCAGCTTCTTTCCGCGCACTGCGCCCCGCTCGACATAGGCCTTGGCGCCGGCGATGGCGAGCGCGCCCGCGGGCTCCAGGATCGAGCGCGTGTCCTCGAACACGTCCTTGATGGCGGCGCAGATCTGGTCGGTGTCTACGAGAATCACACCGTCAAGCAGCTCCCTGCACAGGCGGAAAGTTTCCGCGCCGACCTGCTTCACCGCGACCCCGTCGGCGAAAAGGCCAACGTGCTCGAGCGCCACGCGCCGACCCGCCTTCAGCGAGCGCGCCATGGCGTCGGCGTCGACCGGCTCGACGCCGATCACCTTGATCGCCGGGCGCAGCCGCTTGAGGTAGGACGCGATGCCGGATGCCAGCCCGCCTCCGCCGATGGGGACGAACACGGCGTGGACGGGGTGCGCGGTCTGGCGCAGGATTTCCATTCCGATCGTGCCCTGCCCGGCGATGACGTCCGGATCGTCGTAGGGATGGACAAAAACCAGCTTGCGCGCCCGGCCGAGCCGCCTGGCCTCGGTGTAGGCCTCGTCGTAGGTATCGCCGTGAAGAAGCATTTCCGCGCCGCGCGCCTTGACCGCGTCAACCTTGATCTTGGGGGTCGTCACAGGCATCACGATGACCGCCCGGCAGCCGAGCTTCTGCGCGGAGAGCGCCACGCCCTGGGCGTGGTTGCCGGCGGATGAGGCGATTACGCCGCGATTGAGCGCCGAAGCCGTGAGATTCACCATCTTGTTGTAGGCGCCGCGCAGCTTGAAGGAGAACACCGGCTGCATGTCCTCGCGCTTGAGCATCAGGCGGTTTCCCAGCCGCGCCGAAAGATTGGGCGCGACCTCGAGCGGCGTCTCCACCGCCACGTCGTACACGCGCGCCCTGAGAATCCGCTCGAGATAGTCGTTTCGCATGCCGGTACGCACCCCCTGGAAAGGGGTCCTCATGTACCCCCCTTTTTGGGGGTGGGTCGCTACTCTACACGAGACCGGCTTTTGCCTCTATTGCGGCAGTGTGGGTAGAATGCCGGCTCGGGAGGAGCAATGCCGACCCAGTCGAAAAAAGCGCGCTCGAGAAAGGCAAAATCGGCGTTTTGGGAGCGCGGCTACCTGTCCCACTGCTACTGGCTGGGCAAGGACCGCGCGGGACAGGTCAAGCTCGGACCGCACGGCCAATGGGACGGCGTCTACCGCTGGCAGGCGGGCAACCACGCGGGCGAGGCGGCGACGCTGGAAGAAGCCAGGCGCGCGGTGGAACAAGCGGTGCTCGCCGGAGCGAGCCAGCTGCCGCTGTTCGGAGCGGAGCGGGACAACTGAATTGTCATTCCCGCGGCCTTCAGCACCCGCGAAAGCGGGTGGGGAATCCAGAGTCGTCGCTGGAAGTCACTGGATCCCCGCTTCCGCGGGGATGACTTCAGCTACGCGGCGGTCACTGGATCCCCGCTTCCGCGGGGATGACTTCAGCTACGCTGAAGTCAGCTTCGCGTATTCGAGCGCAAGCCATTTCATTCCCTGCCGTCCAAAATTGACCTGCAGCCGTGCGTCGGCGCCGGACCCCTCGGCATCGACGATCACGCCCTGGCCGAATTTCGGATGCAGCACGGCCTGGCCGATGCGGAACCCGTGGTCCGCACGCTTCGGCAACGCGGCTTTTTTGGCTGGCGGGTCCCAGGCCACGTCCTCGAATTTTCCGCTGCCCAGGCGCGGCCTGAGCCACTTGACGGCGCCTTCGGGAATTTCATCGAGAAAGCGGGAAGCAACGTTGTAGCGTGTCTGCCCGTGCAGCATGCGCGTCTGGGCGAACGAAAGGTAAAGCCGCGTCCTCGCGCGCGTGATCGCCACGTACATCAGCCGCCGCTCCTCCTCCAGGCCGTCCTCCTCGAGCACGCTCTGCTCGTGCGGAAACAGCCCTTCTTCCAGTCCGGTGATGAACACCGCTGCAAATTCCAGGCCCTTGGCCGAGTGTACGGTCATCAACTGCAGCGCGTCGGCTCCTTCGGCGGCCTGGTTCTCGCCCGACTCGAGCGCGGCATGCGCCAGAAACGCAGAGAGATCATTTTCGTCCTCCTGCACGAAGGCGGCCGCGGCGTTGACCAGCTCATGCAGGTTCTCGACGCGGTCGGCGCCGTCCTTGTCGCCCTGGTAATGCGCAAGGAGCCCGCTTTTCTCGAGCATCACCTCGACCGCCTCGGGCAGCGGAAGATTCTGCGTCTCTGCCTTGAGGGATTCGATGACGCGCACGAAGGCGGCGGCCGAGGCCCCGGTCTTGCCCGACAGCCGCGACGCGGCCTGAACCAGGCTTGTCCCGGCCGCCTTCGCCGCATCCTGAATCTGCTCCAGCGTTCTCGCGCCTATGCCGCGCGCCGGGAAGTTGATCACGCGCAAGAAGGCGCCGTCGTCGTCGGCGTTGGCGGCGAGGCGAAGGTAGGCGAGCGCGTGCTTGATTTCCATGCGCTCGAAGAACCTCAGGCCGCCGTAGACGCGATACGGCATGCCGTTCGAAAACAGCGCGTGCTCGATGATGCGTGACTGGGCGTTGGAGCGGTACAGGACGGCCATGTCGGCGAGCCTCAGGCCATCGCGCGCAAGGGCCCGCACCTCTTCGGTGATCCAGTTCGCCTCGTAGCCGTCGGTCTGGGCCTCGTAGATGCGCGCCGGCTCGCCGTGCCCGGCCGCGGTCCACAGGTTCTTGCCCAGGCGCTTGCGGTTGTGGGCGATGAGCGCGTTGGCGGCGGCGAGGATATGCCCGTGCGAGCGGTAGTTCTGCTCCAGGCGAATCACGTTCTCGACGCGGAATTCGCGCTCGAATTCGGCCATGTTGCCGACGTTGGCGCCGCGAAAGGCGTAGATCGACTGGTCGTCGTCGCCCACCGCGAACACGGCATTCCCTGTATCAGGACGGCTCTCGCCGTGGTCCCGAAGGCTTTCGCCGCGGCCCGCGAGCAATTTCAGCCAGCGGTATTGCAGGCGGTTGGTGTCCTGAAACTCGTCCACCAGAATGTGGCGGAAGCGGTGCTGGTAATGCTCGCGCAGGACTTCGTTCTTCGACAGCAATTCGTAAGTGCGCAGCAGCAGCTCGGCAAAATCCACCGAGCCTTCGCGCTGGCACTGCTCGTCATACGCGGCATAGAGCTCGCACAGGCGGCGGGTGAAGTCATCGGCAACCTCGACCTCGCTCGCGCGCCTGCCCTCCTCTTTTGCGTCGTTGATGAAGTATTGCACCTGTTTCGCGGGAAACCGCTCCTCGTCGGCGTTCAGCGCCTTCAGCATCCGCTTCACCGCGGCGAGCTGGTCCTGCGAGTCGAGAATCTGGAACAACTGCGGCAGGCCCGCGTCGCGGTAGTGCGCGCGCAAGAGGCGGTTGCACAGGCCATGAAAAGTCCCGACCCACATGCCGCGGGTGTTGATCGGCAGCATCGCCGAGACGCGCGTGACCATTTCCTTCGCCGCCTTGTTGGTGAAGGTGACGGCGAGCACGCCGTTGGGGCCGACGTTGCCGGTCTGGATCAGCCAGGCGATGCGCGTGGTGAGCACGCGCGTCTTGCCCGAGCCCGCGCCGGCAAGGATCAGCGCCGACTGGTCGGGAAGCGTGACGGCGGCCAGCTGCTCGGGGTTGAGATTTTCTAGAAGCGGCATCGGAAGGAGCGCAATGGCGACATTTTACTTCAGCGACCTGCTCCCATTTCGGCCCGCGGGCGAAAATCCGGTGAAACAGCAAGGCACACTTCTCCGCGCGGCAGCTGCGGCCGGGTCCGGGCCGGCCTGACCCCTGCGGTTATAATTTGCGTTTTCCGGTGAACCGGGCGTCGATGCAGACCCAATATCATCCCGAGGAAATCGAGCGCGAGGCCCAGGCGCACTGGGACCGGACGCGGGCATTTCGCGCGACCGAAGAACCGCGCGGAGGCCGCCCGAAGTTCTACTGCCTGTCGATGTTCCCCTACCCTTCCGGCAAGCTGCACATGGGGCACGTGCGCAATTACACCATTGGGGACGTGATCACCCGCTTCCAGCGGATGCGGGGCTGCAACGTCCTCCAGCCGATGGGCTGGGACGCGTTCGGGCTCCCGGCCGAGAACGCGGCCATGGCGAACGGCGTGCCGCCCGCAAAGTGGACCTACGACAACATCGCTTATATGAAAAAGCAACTGCGCTCCCTCGGCTTCGCCATCGACTGGGACCGCGAGCTCGCCACCTGCAAACCGGAGTACTACCGCTGGAACCAATGGCTGTTCCTGCGCATGCTGGAGAAAGGTCTCGTCTACAAGAAAACCGGCGTCGTGAACTGGGACCCTGTCGACCAGACCGTGCTCGCCAACGAACAGGTGATAGACGGCCGCGGCTGGCGCACTGGCGCGCTGGTGGAGAAGCGCGAGATCCCAATGTACTACATGGCGATCACCAAGTACGCCGACGAATTGCTCGCCGCGCTCGACACGCTTCCCGCTTGGCCCGAGCGCGTGAAAACGATGCAGGCCAACTGGATCGGCAAGAGTATTGGTGTGCGTTTTGCTTTCCCCTACACGCTCGACGGCAGGCCGGAAAAATTGTGGGTGTTCACCACGCGCGCCGATACCATCATGGGCGTTACCTTCTGCGCGGTTGCCGCCGAGCACCCGCTCGCGACCCATGCCGCCAAGAAAAATCCTGCGCTGGCGGCATTCGTCGACGAATGCAGGCGGGGCAGCGTGATCGAGGCCGATTTCGCGACCATGGAAAAGAAAGGCATGCGAACCGGCGTCTTCGTTACGCACCCGCTGACCGGAGAGAAAATCGAGGTGTGGGTCGGCAACTATGTGCTGTGGGGCTACGGCGACGGCGCGGTGATGGGAGTGCCCGGCCACGACGAGCGTGACTTCGCGTTCGCCAGGAAATACGGGCTTGCCATCCAACAAGTCATCGCGCCCTTGGGCGCGAGCACGAAGCTCCCCTCGCCTTCCCTCATCCCTGACCCTTCTCCCGGAGGGCGAAGGGAAACATTTGCCTCCCCTCTTCCCTCGGGGTCGGGGGTGAGGGATGGAGGGGAATGGGAGTGAGGGCCGAGCGATGTAACGCAGTTATGTAAAGCTG
>JBGPLD010000048.1:0-7102 GCA_041486325.1 Gammaproteobacteria bacterium | reverse complement strand
TCATAGTGAACCCCGGGGGGCTGGGTCCCGTCGAGGCTCAATTGCACGACGGGAATGTCCGCCTGCGGAAACGCATGCACCAGCACCGACCAGGTGCCGTGATCCAGCCCCCAGGCATGGTCCATCACCACGTCGACGGGTGCAAGCAATTTGCGCACGTGCGCGGCCAGTCCCGGATCGCCCGGAGCCGGATACTGAACATCGAACAGCGCCCGCGGAAAGCCGTAGAAATCATGGATGGTCTTCGGCTTCTCGATCGCCGTGACCGCGGTGCCCTGCGTGGTCCAGTGCGCGGAGACGGACAGGATCGCCCTGGGCTTCGGTACCGACTCGCCGATCCGGCGCCAGGTGTCCGTGTACCGGTTGCGCTCGAGCGTGTTCATCGGGCTGCCGTGTCCAATAAACACGACAGGCATCCGGGAATCGGACCGTTTCATGATTAATGAGCGGTGCTTGCGGAGTCTTTCAGGGAAGATCGAACAGGAGCACTTCGGCCCCCGTGCCTTTTTCGAGCACGATTTCGGAAGTATTGGTCGCTTTCAGCGCGTCGCCGGCCTCGAGAAACTGGTCGTTAACCGTGAGCTTACCGCGCGCCAAGTGCACGTATGCGCGGCGTCCTTGCCGCAGTTTATGGCTTGCGCGATCCGCGCCGTCAAGGAGCCCGGCGTAGAAGTACGCGTCCTGGTGGATCGTCACCGAGCCTTCGCGCCCGTCGGGCGATGCCACCAACCGCAGCCGCCCGCGCTTGGAGGCGGCATCGAAATGCTTCTGCTCGTAGCCTGGCGCAATGCCGGTCACATCGGGCTCGATCCAGATCTGCAGAAAATGCGTGACGCCGTCCTTCGCATGATTGAACTCGCTGTGCAGCACACCCTTGCCCGCGCTCATCCTCTGCACGTCGCCCGGCACGATCGCCGAGCCGTTACCCATGTTGTCCTTGTGCGCAAGCGCTCCTTCGAGCACGTAGCTGATGATCTCCATGTCGCGGTGTCCGTGGGTGCCGAAGCCCGTGCCCGGCTGGATACGATCCTCGTTGATCACGCGCAGCGCGCCGAAGCCCATATGCTCCGGGTCGTGATAATCGGCGAAAGAGAAGGTGTGGTAGGAACGCAGCCAGCCGTGGTCGGCGTAGCCGCGATCGAGGCTTTTGCGGGTTTCAATCATTTTGTGCTCCCGGGCCGATGCGTCGCGCTCAGATTATTCCAGATTGGGACGCGCGGGCCGCCAATCAAGAGGGGCTCTCAGGGGCTGATCAGCTTCAGGTTGAAGGCGCGCTCGATGAGCCAGATCCCTGCAATGGCGGCGATTACCCACGAGCCGCCGACGAAGACCAGGCGCCGGTAAAGCCATCCCGCCCGCAACCGATATGCGGCCGGCAGGAACGCGCTTACGATCGCGAGCTGCCCGGCTTCCACGCCCAGGTTGAAGCCGACAAGCGCAAGCAGCAGCGTGCCCTGCGGCAGGCCGAGGTCCTTGAGCACGCTGGCGAAGCCGAATCCGTGGATGAGTCCGAAGGCGAAGGCCACGACCCAGCGCCTCTCCTTCACCAGCGGAAACACGTTGTTGAGCGCGGCCAGCACCACCGACATCGCGATCCCCGATTCCACCAGCCGCGAGGGCAGTGAGATCACGCTCAGCGCCGCGAGTGACAGAGTGATCGAATGCGCGACGGTAAACGAGGTGACGATCTTGAACACGTCCCAAAACGCCGGGCGGAATTTCCCGATCGCCTCCCAGCGAGCGTCCCGGAGCACGAGCACCGCGGGCAAAAGCAGCGACAACAGGAACAGAATGTGATCGAAACCGATCCAGATGTGCCACACGCCCTCGCGGCCATAATCCAGGAACTGGGCCAACACCGAAAACTCGGCCAGCTTGAATTTCTGCGTCGCGCGCTCGGGGCTGAAGATCGCGGTGCGCGTGCCCTCTCCGTGCTCGAGCCTCAAGAGGCCCTTGTGCTGCGGATCGAGATCGGCAAACAGGCTGTAGTTGATTTCGAGAATCCTGATCTCGCCCGCGCAGGCCGCGGCGAAGCGAATGACGGCGTACGCCCCGTCGCTATGGTCGTCGATCAGGTGTTCCGTCGCGTCCGCGGGACAATCTGCGCCGCCCGAGCGCAGCCTGAGGCGTGCCAAGGCATACGCTGTAATGTCGGCGTGATGAGCCTTAACCTCGCCCCAAGTAATGTTGCCGTCGCCGTTATCGTCGAGGCCGACCGCGAAGTCGAGATCTCGCAGCGCGATGTCCCATTGCCCGGCGACCTGGGCGCCCTCGGCGCGCAGGGCAAGGTAGCTGTCGCTCGGCTTGTGCGCCAGAGCGAACGGCGCGACCAGCGACAGGAGGACCGCGAGCAGCGCCCTCATGGCGCCAATGCCTTCAGTTTTTCCGCGGTCCGGCGAATTCCCGGGTCTTCATGTCCTGAGCGGTTGAGCCAGGCGAGCGCGTCCTTCGCTGCCGCGGGATCGTTCATCGCCAGCGCCGCTTCGAGCAGGATGCGCGCGTCGCGCGGCTCCCGCTGCAGCTTCCAGTTTTCCAGCGCGAGGGCAAGCGCTTTTTGCTTTTGCCCGAGCAGGTAGAGGTTGAAGCGCGCCTCCTCCTGCTGGTGCAGCTTGTCGCCGCGCAGCGCGGCGGCATCAAAGCGCGCCGTGAGCGCCTGGATGTGCTCGTCCGCGGCCGCAGCGCCCATAGCCTTTTCGGCGAGCGCGAGGCGAAGCAGGAGGATGTCGGAGCGTATCCAGTCCTTGAGCAGCGTTACAACTTCCGCCGGTCGGTTCTGGTCGAGAAGAAAGTCAGCCCAGGCGGCGAGCAGGAACTGGTCTCGCACGCGAAGGCCGAGTGCCGCGCGGAAATGTCCCTCGGCACGCTTCGTATCGCCCTGCCTCAGCGACATCTCTGCCAGACGGGTCAGGGCCCAGACTTTCTCGTCGGCCGAGGCACGCGCGACGCGCGCAAGCGCCTCGGAGAGCGCGCGGTGCGCGTTCGCAGCCCTGCCGGTGGTGCTGTCCACATAAGCCATGCAGCCGACCACGCCAAGCTCATTTTCGATTCCCCGCAGCGCCTCGCAATCGGTGCGCGCCGCCGCATAGTCCGCCTGCACCATGTGGATCGCGGCGCGCCACGACCATGCCAGCGCATTCCTCGAATCGGCACGCACAGCGACATCGAGGTCCCGCATCGCGGCGGAAAAATTGTGGCTGTACTGGTTCAAGATGGCGCGCATGACGCGTGCCTCAAGCGGCGGATCCTCGAGACTCCACCAGGGCTTGAGCGCGGCCTCGGCGTAGCCAACGTAGCGCGGATCGCCCTCGGCGCCCGCAAGCTCGAAGTAGCGCTGCGCGAGTTGGAGCGCAACATCGAGGTCCTGCGGATCCGCTGCGAGATCGGCGCGCAACCGACGCAGCTCGCGCGAGATTGGATCGCCCGGTCTCACGGGCAGACGCTCGAGCACGGCGCCTTCGTCCGCAGGCAGGAATGGCGCGGCGTGCGCCGCGGCGCCCAGCGCCGCGACCGCCAGCGCCCGCAGCACGCCCTTAATGGCTGTGCCGATGATGGATGTCCGGGTAATGCGGGTGACTGTGTTTGAGGGGCTCATGCTCATGCGGGTGCGTGTGCGGCTCGGCACCGTCCCAATCGAAAACGTGATCATGCCTGTGATGCTCGTCGTGAACATGCGCATGCGTGTGCGCGCCGGCTTGATGCTTGTGTGCATGCTGGTGATGCTCGGTGAGATGCAGGACGACACCCGCCATCATCAGGACCGCCGCAATCCAGAACAGCGCGTCGGGTGAATCACCGAGCACCGCGAAGGACAAGGCGGCGCCGATGAAAGGCGCAGTCGAGAAATAAGCGCCGGTCCGTGCCGTGCCGAGGTTCCTCAGCGCCACCACGAACAGCACGAGGCTGATTCCATAGCCGAGCAACCCGACCCCCATCGCTGCGGCCGCCAGCTCCAACCCCGGCAGCTTGGTCCCGAGCACCATCGACACCGCAAGATTGACGGCGCCCGCCGCCAAACCCTTGATCGCAGCGATCCTGACGGCATCGCCGGCAGAGATTTTGCGCGTGAGGTTGTTGTCCACCGCCCAGCACAGGCAGGCACCCGCGATCGCGAGCGCCGGCCAGGAAGGCGCAAAGCCCCCGGGCTGCCATCCGAGGACCGCCCCGCCGCATACGATCAGGAACATTCCCACCAGGACGCGACGGTCGAAATTCTCCCGGAACGCGAACCATGCGAGCAGCGCGGTGAATACGCCTTCGAGATTGAGCAGCAACGAAGCGGCCGATGCCTGAGTGGCCGCGAGCCCGGTCATCAGCAGCACCGGCCCGAGGATTCCACCCATGATCACGGCCCCGGCGAGCCACTTGTAATCGGCCCGCCCGAATGCCGCCCTTGCCGCGCCAGGAACAGAAGCCGGTCTCAGCGCGTCCCAGACGGTCAATCCCAGGCCCGATCCGGCGTACAGCAGGCCAGCCAGCATGACCGGGGGCATTTCGCCCACGAGGAGCTTGGCGATCGGCGTACTCGCCCCGAACAGCGCGGCACCTCCGAGGGCGCAGGCGACGCCGATATTCATGCGCCCGCCATGATGCCCAGACCTGCGTGCAGCCGGCTCCGGCACAGCCGCCTGCATTTGTGCCGCGGGTGGCTCCCGGGAACAGCAAAGATTACATTCGCGTATTCAAGGATTTCTGCTAAAATTCGCGGCGGTTGACCGGTAACGGGCGACCGGATCATTCTTATAACGCTCAGAGGAGACATCGAATGAAGAAACTACTGTCAGTGTTGATTGCCGCCGTCTTCGCCGTTTCCAGCGGGTTCGCGCTCGCGGCTTCCCATGCCGGCGCCCAGCCCATGGACAAAAAAGATGAAATGAAAAAGGACAGCAAGAAGGACACGAAGAAGGACAAGAAGGCCGCGAAGAAGGCCCCAAAGAAGGCCGACACGAAGAAGGCCGACCCGAAGAAGGACGACGCGAAGAAATAAGCGTTCGGACCCATTCAAAAAAGGCAGGGAAGCTCCCCTGCCTTTTTTATTTGCCCCGGCCAGTAGCATCTCCAATTTCACTCCCGCTGGCACCGTGCGTCAGGCGCCTGCCGCGGTCATATGGCGACGGATGGCCTCGACTCGCTTGCGGTTCACCCCGAAGTCGCGGCGTCCGAGCCGCGATGCCGAACGCACGTGGATGACACCGGCCTTCTCATCCAGGTAGAACTCGGCGTCGTCGACAAAGCCCATCAGTTTCGTCGTGAACTCGGCGTGGATATAGTTCAGCTTTTCCGTGACGATCTTTACATGCTCCATGCTATGCACGACCGCCTTCAGCGCCGCCCATGCGTTGGCATACGGCCCCGCACATCGGAGCGGCTCGATGTAGTGCCGTGAATCGTTTCGCTTGTCCGCCTGGCTGCTGACGCAGTTCGGAGTGCGTTTCGGCGGCGCAAATCTGCCGTCGCGCAAGCCGAGATTGTCAGGCCGCCTGCCCGAAAAGAGTCCCATGCTCCATTCCTTGCGTTGATGCCACATTGCCCGATAGCAGGAACCGTCCTCGCGTTTCCTTTCGCGTCAGTCCTGTTTATGCGGCTTCGCGCCGTGTTCGCGCTCGGCGATCTCGTTGCGCGCGGCCGCCATGTCGAGTTCTCTGCCCCTGGCGATGCTCTGCTCGGGCGCCGGAGCGGGAACGGCGCCCAGAAATCAACGAGGACCAACCCATCGCCGGTCACCGTCTGCCCGAATTTATTTCGGTCAGCGTGACCGTGGCCATGCAAGGCTCCTGATAATGCCGAAATTCGAGTATAGCAAAGGACTCTGTGCGCCCGACTCAGCGCAGACCGCGCAGAAAATCCGCGATCGCGATCCAGTATTCGGGCTCGCCGGAGATGCTGTCGTGATCGGCATGGGCAAATTCGCGCCACGTCCTTTCGCCGCGCCAGGCGTCGAACAGCACGCGCGCATGCGCGGCTGGGACGATCCGGTCCTCCATCGCGACCAGGCATAACATCGGCGCGTCGATTTGCGGCGCACGCGAAAGCGAATCAAAGCGGTGCCGGAGGATGAGCGATACCGGCAGGAAAGGATAGTGGCGCCCGGCGACCTCGACCATGCTGTCGTAGGGCGATACGAGTATCACGCCACGCAACGCACGGCTCGCCGCGAGGTGCACCGCGACGCCGCTGCCGAGGCTGCGCCCCATTGCGACGATGCGCATGGAATTCACGTCCAGTCGGCGCACCGCGTAGTCGTGAATTGCGAGCGCGTCCTCAAACAACACCTTTTCTCCGGGCTTGCCTTCGCTGGCGCCGTAGCCGCGGTAGTTCATCAGCAGCAGCGACCAGCCCGAAAACCGGTCGGCGACTCCCTCGAGCCAAGACACCTCTTCAGCATTGCCACCAAAGTAGATGACCAGGGGCGCCGGCGACCCCGCACCTTTAATGAACCAGCCGCGCAGTTTCGTGCCGTCCACGGCTGCGATGGTGAGTTCCTCGACATTCGGGCGCGCGGCAAAGCGGGATTCCCGTGGCTGCGGGAAGAACAGAAGCCGGTCCTGGAAAAGCCATGCGAGCAGCGGCACGCCGATGGTGAGGCCAACCACCATCCTTACGAGAAAGGCAAGCATCAGTGAAGCTTAACGCGCGGCTCGGTTCCGCGTTTCAGGAACCGCGCCAGCGTATCGAGCGCGACACCCAGTACGCCGTGCAACGCGAGCAAGTGCAGCTTATAGAGGGAAATGTACATGAGCCGCGCAAACCAACCCTCCACGCGCAGGCTTTTTCCGGAGAGAAAGCCCATCAGAGAACCGACCGTGCTGTATTCCCCCAGCGACACCAGCGAGCCGAAATCGCGATAGCGAAAGGGCTTGAGCGGCCTGCCGCGCATCTGCCGCCCGATCGCCTTGAACAGATGGGACGCCTGCTGGTGCGCCGCCTGCGCCCGCGGCGGCACCGGCATGGCATGGCCATCCCACGGGCAAGCGGCGCAATCGCCGATGGCGAAAATATCCGGGTCGCGCGTTGTCTGCAGAGTTGGCGTCACCACGAACTGGTTGAGCCGATTGGTTTCAAGCCCGCCCAGCCCGCCCAGGAAATCGGCGCCCTTGATGCCCGC
>JBGPLD010000047.1:0-7144 GCA_041486325.1 Gammaproteobacteria bacterium | reverse complement strand
ATGTGCTGCTTCGAGATATCGGCTTCGGTGCAGTGCGTGGCGATGCGCACCACGCGCGCGCCGGCCGCATGGGCCTGCTCGAGATCATGCACCGTGCCGATGCCGGGGATCAGCAGCGTAGCGACCTTGGCGTGCGTTACCTGCTCCGCGACCGCCGCGATCCAGTCTTCGTCGGTGTGCGCGCCGAAGCCGTAGTTGAAGCTCGACCCCGCCAGCCCGTCGCCGTGGCAAATCTCGATGCTGTCCACCCTGGCTTCATCCAGCGCCTTGGCGATCGTCTTCGTCTGTTCGATGGAATATTGGTGGCGCCGAGGATGCATCCCGTCCCGGAGCGTCACGTCGGAAATGTAGATTTTTTTTGCCGGTTTCATCGCCGTCTCCATCTCACGCCGCTACCGCCAGCTTGGTGACGGCGAGCTGCTCGGCGGTCGCGAGCGCCGCGGAGGTCATGATGTCCAGGTTTCCAGCATACGACGGCAGGTAATGCGCGGCCCCTTCTACTTCCAGGAAAACGGAGACCTTGAGGCCGGAAAGCTTTCCCAGGCCGGGCACGTTGAGCGGCTTGTCTGCCGGAATGCGGTCGAACTGCACTTCCTGCTTGAGGCGGAAGCCCGGCACATAGGCCGCCACTTTCGCGATCATGTCCAGGATCGAGGCCCGGATCTTCGCCTCGTCCGCGTCCGCGTCGGTCAGGCAGAAGATCGTGTCGCGCATGATGAGCGGCGGCTCCGCCGGGTTCAGCACGATGATCGCCTTGCCGCGCGCCGCGCCGCCGACGCTGACGATCCCCTTGGACGTGGTCTCTGTGAACTCGTCGATGTTGGCGCGGGTGCCGGGACCGGCCGACTTGCTCGCGATCGAGGCGACGATCTCTGCGTAGTACACCTTGGCCACGCGCGAAACGGCCTTGACGATGGGTATCGTCGCCTGCCCGCCGCAGCTCACCATGTTGAGATTCGGGCTGCCCAGATGGGCATCGAGATTGACCACCGGCACCACGTAGGGGCCGATCGCCGCCGGCGTCAGGTCGATGACCTGGATGCCATGGCGTTGCAGCACTTCGTTATTGCGCTTGTGCGAGGCCGCAGAGGTGGCGTCAAACGCAATCCTGATCTGCTTGAAGTTCGGCAGCTTCACCAGGCCGTCGATGCCCTCGTGCGTCGTCGGCACGCCCATGCGCTTGGCGCGTGCCAGCCCGTCGGAGGCCGGGTCGATGCCGACCATGGCGCCCATCGAAAGATGCTTCGAGCTGCGCAGCACCTTGATCATCAGATCGGTGCCGATGTTTCCCGAGCCGATGATGGCGACGGGAATCCGGGTATCCTCCTTCATCGACTGCTCTCCAGTGAGAGGCATTGCTGACTTTCGCGGACGAGTATTTTAACTCATTCCAAATCAGCACAGCCTCCGGACGTGCGTTGCTCGGCGGCGCCGCAGGAGCCTGCTCGGCGCGGTACCGTTCCCCTCGACACCGCCCCGGCACATTACGCCGGGTTGCCCTGCGCTACTCGACCGGTCGGGCGGCTGCGGAACTCGGCGTCGAGATGAAGCATCGACGCCTCAGACAGTCCTCGCCGACTGCCCCCGCCCGGTCTGCGTTGCTCGGCGGCGCCGCAAGGGGCCCCTTGGTGCCGCGCCGAGCAGGCGGCCAAGACCGAGGGGTCGTCGGCGAGGACTGTCTGAAGCGAGCGTATGCGAGCAAGTTCCGCAGCCGCCTCGGGCTTGGACGAATGCGAGGGTAGCCCCGAAGGGGCCGCGGCACAGGGGAAGCGGCGCCGCCGGGCAATGCACTCAAACGAACGAGCTACGCGGTCACCGAAAACGCCACGCGCCCGAGATGCTGGATCTCGTTTTCGACATACACGCCGGCGGATAACGCCTCGGCGGCCGTGGCGCCGCCGGCCATGACGATCCAGCCCGCCTGCAGCGGCTCGCCCGCTTCCGCGGCGAAGCGCGCCGCGACGACCAGCGACCTCAGCGGATGGCCGAGAATCGCTGCGCTCGATCCGATCTGCGCGGGCTTGCCGTTGAAGCTCATGAGCATCCCAAGATTGGAAAAGTCCACGTCCGGCCGGTGCCACGGCCCGGTGACGAAGCCCGAGGCAGATGAGTTGTCCGCAACCACGTCGATGTGCGAGAACTTGAAGTTCTCATAGCGCGAATCGATGATTTCCATCGCCGGGGCGATGGCCTCCACTGCTGCAAGCGCCTGCAGCGGCGTGACCGCGCCCGAGAGCGGCGACTTGAGCAGGAACGCGACCTCAGGCTCGACGCGGGGATGCACGTAGTTCTTCAGCCGGATCGGACCGCCGTCCTCGACGATCATTGCGTCGGTGAGCCGGCCCCAGATCATGTCGTGCACGCCCATTTGCACCATCTTTGCGCGGCTGGTGAAACCCATCTTCATGCCCACCTGCTTTTCGCCGCGCTCAAGGCGCCGGCCAATGCTCTGGCGTTGAATCTCGTAGGCGTCCTCGAGCGTGATATTCGCGTCCGCGGTCAGCTGCGCAATGGCTTGCGCGTTCCGCGCTGCGTCATCGACGCGCGCGGCCAATGCCTGGATGTCCGCCATGGTCATGTTCCGAAGGCCGTGCGCACCGAACCCAGGCCGTGGATGCGCACTTCGATCACGTCGCCGGGCGCCACCGCCGACATGGGGCCGAGCGCACCGGTCATGAGCACATCGCCCGCCTCGAGCGGCGCGCCGACGGCAACCATGGTGCGCGCAAGCCACAATGCGGCATTCAGCGGATTGCCAAGGCAGGCGACGCCGGCGCCGAGCGAAATCTGCTCGCCGCGGCGTTCCATCACCATGCCGCACATGCGCAGATCCAGGCCCTCGAGCTTCTTCGGCTCGTTGCCCAGCACGAACAGCCCCGAGGACGCGTTGTCGGCGATGGTGTCCTGGATCTTGATGTTCCAGTTCTCGATGCGGCTGCCGACGATCTCGATCGCGGGCACGGCGTAGGCGACCGAGGAAATGAGCTCCGTCATGCTGAGGTCTTTCTGCTTGACGTCCCTGTCGAGCACCAGCGCCACCTCGGCCTCGACCTTGGGCTGCATCAGGCGGGAAAGCGGTACTTCCTCGCCGTCGTACATCGCCATGTCGGCGTAGAGCATGCCGTAATCGGGCTGGTCCACTCCGAGCTGCTTCTGCACCGATTTCGAGGTGAGGCCGATCTTGCGGCCGATCAATCGCCTGCCCAGCTTCAGCCAGTACTGGGTATTGACCTTCTGGACGGCGTAGGCCGCCGCCACGTCCCCGGGCGGCAGCTCGTCGCGCACCGGTTGGGTGGCGATGCCGGTTTCCTCCGCCGCGCGCAGACGCTCGGCAAGATCCCGGATTTTTTTCGCAGTGACCGTCATGACATCCTCGAATTCATTCCTTGCCCTTCAGGCAAACGCGCGTTTCATGCGCACTATCCAGTCCAGGAGCCCCGCCATTTGCTCGGTCATGAGCTTGCGCGCCGTCTCATCGGTGAGCCTTCCTTCCGGGCTGAATTTGCTCGCCGCCATGCCGATGAAGATCTCCGGCCTGGCGAGCCAGTGCACGCCGAGCCCGCTCAGGATTCGGCGCAGGTCGTACTGGCCTCTTACGCCGCCCATCGGCCCGCCGCTGGCGCTGAACACCGCGGCCGGCTTGTTCATGAAAGGCTGCGGCTGAAACCGCGACATCCAGTCGATCGCGTTCTTGAGCGGTGCGCCGACCGTCCAGTTGTACTCCGGCGAGGCGAACAACAAGGCATCGGCCGAAACGATCTGGTCGCGCAGCTTCGTCGCCGCCGCCGGGAATCCCTTCTCCTGCAGATCGAAATCATAGATCGGGAGCTCGCCGATGGCTGCGATTTCGAGCTTCATTGCCGCCGGCATCAATTCTCCCGCCGTCTTGAGCGCGGCCAGATTGTAGGATTTCCGGCGCAGGCTGCCGCATATGCCCAGGATACGCATTGTTGATTGTGTGTTCACGTGCTATCGCCGCATCGCGGCCTCGTAGAAGCTGGAATCGTAATATTTCGAAGGATCGGTCAGGTTCTTTTTCGGTTCCCCGTACTTGGAGCGCAGCGCCAGCACAGTCTTCACGCCTTCCATGTCGATTCGCGCCTTGCGCTGGAATCCGTCCTTCGGATTGAGCAGAATACCGTATGAAGCCTGCGCGCCGGTCGGTCCCGGTGCGGGAAAATTCTTCAGGAAGATCGCGATCGCCTCGTCCTTGTTGGCCGGGTCGTAGAGCCATTCCACGGCCTCCACATACGCGCGGATGTAGCCGATGACCGCTCCGCGGTTCGCATCGGCCCAGGACTTGCGCACGCCCGCCACCAGACCTTGGTAGCGACCGAGCACGTCAATCGCGTTTCCCAGCCGGTGGAATCCCTTGGCCTCCGCCGTGACCTCGAATGGCGACAGGAGGAGCGTGCCGGAATGTTCTTTTTTCATCAGCGCCTGGAAGCGCTGCAATACGCCGCCGGCGCGCACGAGCTGATAGTCGGTCTCCTTCAGTCCGGCGCGCTCGAGCATCTCGATCAGCACGAAGGCATAGCCCGTGGTGCGCGCGTCCACCGACAGGGTCTTGCCGCGCAACTGCGCGTACGTCGCGACCTCGGGGACGGTCACCAGCCGCAGAAATCCGGTATCGCTGCCCATCACCGCCTCGAGATCCGGCCCGGGCACCGGCTCCTCGCCCTGGCCTTCCCGATAGGCAACAAGGTTGTCGATCGCCGTCATGGCGATATCGAATTTGCCCTGGATCAGATTCGTGAGCTGGAACACCGAGCTCGGCGTCGGCGTCAGCCTGACCTCGACCCCGTTCTTCGCGAACAGCCCCTTTTCCTGCGCCACCCAGATCGGCCAGTTGAAGCCGCCGGGGAACACGATCACATTGAGCGTCGCGGGCGGTTGCGGCGGCGTGCTGGTGCACGAGGCAATCGCAAAAACCGCGGTCAGGATGACTGAATGTCTGAGACGCAACATGGCTTCTCCCGTTTTGTACTCACGCCGCACTAGGCCCGGACGATCCGCGCCGGGCCTTCTTCAATGGGTCGAACCGGAGCCCGTTCAGGCGACGGTCTTGAGCGGCGTTTTCTTCCCGCCTTCTTCCTTCTTGTCTCTGCGAAATTCCGGCACGTCCGGCAGAGAGCCCCACATGCAGAACGACTCGGGCGCAAACGGGAATTGCCGCGGACGGTACGTCGCCTCTTCCGCGGGCAGAATGTGCTTCACGCCCACCGAGTACTCGTACACCATCCCGTCCGGCCCCTCGAAGTACAGGAAGCACGCCGACGACGACGGGTGGCGGCCGGGCCCGAACACGATCTTCACGCCCTGCTCGCGCAGAAAATAGTACGAACGCATCACGTCGTCGAAATCCTCGACCTGGTGATTGATGTGCTGCACGCCGGGCCGGGGCGAAGGGAAAAGGGCGAGCGTGTGATGAATGGTATTGACGCGAAGAAGCGGCGCATCGCCGATCCAGTCCGACACCCGGGCGTTGAGCAGTCGCGTCCAGAAGGCCTCGTCGCGCGGCGCGTCGGACGTGCGCAGCCCGATGTGGCTGAAGTGGGTGATGCCGGCGTCGCGCGCCGGGTAATAGCGCTGGCCGCTGTGGAACGGGCGCGCCACAATTTCTATCCTGTTGCCGCTCGGGTCCTTGAACGCGAGGAACCGCTGCACGCGGCGCGACTCGCATTCCTGGTTCGTGCCGGAATGCACGGGGTGCCCCGCTTTTTCAAGCTCCGCGCCGGCGGCGTCGAAGTCATCCGGGTTCCTGAGATCGAAAGCGACGACGTTGTCGGACGGATCTCCCTGGAAATAGACCAGCGTGTGGTCGCGAGTGTCGCCGCGCGTCTGGGCCTTGTCGCTGCGGAAGTACGCTGCCTTGCCTTCCCGGCCGGCGAGTTGCAGGCCGACGATCTTCGTCGCGAACTCGACCGCGGACTCGAGGTCCGGAGTGCCGATGCGCAGATAGCGGATATCGTGGAGGTTGACCATTGCCGCCTATGTCATCCCGAGTGCAGCGAGGGATCTCCCTACGCGAGCTTCCTCGACAAACTGTTCCGCAAGAGATCCTTCGTCGCGGCAAAGCCGCTCGGTGTCATTCTGAGCGAAGCGAAGAATCTGCTTCTCTCTCACAGCAGATCCTTCGTCGCGGCAAAGCCGCTCGGTGTCATTCTGAGCGAAGCGAAGAATCTGCTTCTCTCTCACAGCAGATCCTTCGTCGCGGCAAAGCCGCTTCTCAGGATGACGAATCTCACTCACGTTCGATTCGTCACTTCATCAACGGCATGCCGAAATTGGCGCCGGGATTGACGCCTTCGCGCCAGCGCGCGGTCACCGTCTTGATGCGGGTGTAGAAGCGCACGCCTTCCGGCCCGTGCTGGTTCATGTCGCCGAAGATCGAGTGCTTCCAGCCGCCGAAGCTGTGAAAGGAGAGCGGCACCGGGATCGGCACGTTGATGCCGACCATGCCGCAGTTCACCTTGTGCGTGAAGTTGCGCGCGACGTCCCCGTTCCGCGTGAAGATCGCCACGCCGTTGCCGTATTCGTGGTCCGAGGGAAGCGCGAGCGCCTCCTCGAAATTCTTCGCCCGCACCACGGAGAGCACCGGGCCGAAGATCTCTTCCTTGTAGATGCGCATCTCGGGCCTGACCTTGTCGAAGAGGCTGCCTCCGAGAAAGAATCCGTCCGGCTGCTCGGCCACCTTGAAGCCGCGTCCGTCCACCACCAGGCTCGCACCCTCCTTCACTCCGAGATCGACGTAGCTTTTGACCTTGTCGCGGTGCTCGCGCGTCACCAGCGGCCCCATTTCCGAAGAATTGTCGGTCGAGGGCCCGATCTTCAGCTTCCTGATCTTCGGGATCATCGCTTCGATCAGCTCGTTCGCGGTGCGTTCGGTCACCGGCACCGCCACGGAGATCGCCATGCAGCGCTCGCCGGCGGAGCCGTAGGCCGCGCCCATCAGCGCCTCGGCCGCGACTTCGATGTCGGCGTCGGGCATCACCACCATGTGGTTCTTCGCGCCGCCCAGCGCCTGCACGCGCTTGCCGTTGACCGAGCCGGTCGCAAAAACGTATTTGGCAATCGGAGTCGAGCCGACGAAGCTCACCGCGGCGACGCGCGGATCGGTGAGCAGCGTGTCCACCGCCTCCTT
>JBGPLD010000046.1:0-7145 GCA_041486325.1 Gammaproteobacteria bacterium | reverse complement strand
CGGAGACGATCACCGTTTGCGCGCCCGAGCGCGCGGCGCGCTTGGCGGCGAGCACCTTTGTAAGCATGCCGCCTTTGGCGATTTCAGAGCCGATTCCTCCCGCGATGTCTTCGAGCCGGGGATCGCCCGCCTGTGCTTCTTGTATCAGCGTTGCCTGCGGATTGCGGCGCGGATCGTCGGTGTAGAGCCCAGCCTGGTCGGTGAGAATTACAAGACAATCCGCCTCAACAAGGTTGGTCACAAGCGCACCGAGCGTATCGTTGTCCCCAAAGCGGATTTCATCGGTGACCACGGTATCGTTTTCATTGATAACAGGAATAATCTCCAGCCCCAGCAGCGTCAGCAAAGTCGAGCGCGCATTGAGGTAACGCTGCCTGTCCGCCAGATCAGCGTGCGTTAGCAGCACTTGCGCCGTGCGCATTCCATGCTGGCGGAAACACGATTCGTACACCTGCACCAGCCCCATTTGTCCGACCGCGGCGGCGGCCTGCAGCTCGTGCATGGCGTGGGGGCGCCGAGTCCAGCCGAGACGCTGCATGCCTTCGGCAATGGCTCCGCTTGAGACAATCACTACTTCCTTGCCGGCTTGGCGCAGCTTTGCGATCTGCGCCGCCCAGCGCGCAATGGAGGGCGCGTCCAGTCCTTCACCCCGGTTGGTGACGAGCGAGCTCCCGACCTTGATAACGAAGCGCTTGGCGCTTTTCATGCTGATTTTCCTGTTTCCAGAAACTTCATCACAGCAAAGCTCAGCTCACGGCAGCCCTCGCCCGTGAGTGCGGAGATGCAATACCTCGGACCACGCCAGCGCAGCCTGCGAATGAGCTGCGCAACGATGGTCTCGCGCTTCTCCGCCGGAAGCATATCCATTTTGTTCAGCACCAGCCAGCGCGGCTTGCGGAATAGCGCCGGATCGAATTTCTTGAGCTCGGCGGCAATGGCGCGCGCGTCACGCACCGGGTCGGCGCCGGGATCGAAGGGCGCTGTGTCGACAATGTGCAACAGCAGTCGCGTGCGAGCCAGGTGCCTGAGGAACTGATGCCCCAGCCCTGCGCCCTCGGCGGCGCCCTCGATCAGTCCAGGGATGTCGGCGACCACGAAGCTGCGATCCATTCCAACCCGCACGACGCCGAGATGCGGTTGCAAGGTAGTGAACGGGTAATCGGCAACCTTGGGACGGGCAGCCGACACGGCGCGAATAAAAGTGGATTTTCCGGCGTTGGGCAGGCCGAGCAGCCCGACATCGGCGAGCACCTTGAGTTCAAGCTTGAGTGTCCGGTTCTCGCCCGGCTCGCCGGGAGTCGCCTTGCGCGGCGCGCGATTGGTGCTCGACTTGAAGTTCATATTGCCCAGGCCGCCCATGCCGCCCCGTGCAAGAAGGGCCGTTTGCTCGTGCGATGCCAGATCGGCGACTATTTCCCCGGTCTCCGCGTCCGCGATCACCGTTCCCACGGGCATGCGCAGCACGACGTCTTCGGCGCCCCTGCCGTTGCATTGCCGGCCGCGCCCCCGCTCGCCGTCCCGGGCGCGATGGATTCGGGCAAACCGATAGTCGACAAGAGTATTGATATTGCGGTTAGCGACAGCGAGTATGCTGCCGCCGCGACCACCATCGCCGCCGTCCGGCCCTCCGCGCGGAATGAATTTCTCTCGCCGGAAGCTGGCCACGCCGTTACCGCCGTTGCCCGCGTGGACCTCGATGCGTGCTTCGTCGACGAATTTCATGTGACAGTCGGCCGTGAAAATAAAAAAGCCCTATCGCGCGGATAGGGCCTTTTCGGGAAGAATTCAGCTTCTAGGCCGGAACCACGCTGACGGTATGCTTGCGGTCCGGTCCTTTGAGACTGAACAGAATCTTGCCGTCCACTTTTGCGAACAGGGTATGGTCCTTGCCGACACCCACATTTTCGCCGGCATGAACGCGGGTACCACGCTGCCGAACGATGATGCTGCCGGCCGCAACCGCCTGCCCGCCGAATCGCTTTACACCGAGACGCTTTGACTGCGAGTCGCGGCCATTGCGCGAGCTTCCGCCTGCTTTCTTGTGTGCCATATGCCGCCTTTCTTACCTTGGGTCGTGGCCTCTAGCCCGTTATCCCGGTAATCTGGATTTCGGTGTAGCCCTGCCGGTGACCTTGGTGCCTCTTCGAGTTCTTTCGCCTGCGCAACTTGAAGGTCATCACTTTTTCGCCCAGTCCGTGAGACACGACCTTCGCCTTGACCGAGACGCCTGTTACCACCGGGGTTCCAACCCTGAGCGCATCCCCATTGGCGACGAGCAGCACTTGGTCGAGCACCACGTCGCTCCCCACTGCTGAAGGGAGTTTTTCAATTCTGAGTTTGTCGCCGGCAGACACTCGATACTGCTTGCCGCCGGTTTTAACGACCGCGTACAACATGATGTTCTCCGAAATAGGCCGGAAAACCTGAAATTATACATGCCATTAGCCCGTACGGTCAAAGGGGATTGTGGTATCCTGATGACCTGCTGTAGCGCCATCTCCGCAGTGCGATAATTCTCCATTGCAGCCCGAACTCCTCCGCCACATTCTGGTCGCCGACATGCAGGCGCTGGATGAATTGATCCGGAGCCGTCTCGAGTCCGACGTTGTCCTGATCCGCAATATTGCCGAATACATCATTGCCGCGGGCGGCAAGCGGCTGCGTCCCGCACTGGTGCTTCTCGCGGCGGGAGCAACCGGGTATCGCGGTGAGAATCACATCGAGCTTGCCGCGGTTGTCGAATTCATTCATACGGCTACGTTGCTGCACGACGACGTCGTCGACAAGTCCGAGCTGCGGCGTGGCCGCAGGACCGCCAACGCCGAGTTCGGTAACGCGGCCAGCGTCCTTGTAGGGGACTTTTTGTATTCGCGCGCGTTCCAGATGATGGTGGGGACAAAAAACAACCGGGTGATGGAGGTCCTGGCTGACGCCACCAACACGATTGCCGAGGGGGAGGTGCTGCAACTGATGAACACCCACAATTTCGGAGTCAATGAGTCGGCCTACCTCGATGTCATTCGGCGCAAAACGGCGAAACTCTTCGAAGCCGCCGCTCAGCTTGGCGCCATTCTCGGCGCGGCAAATATGGGGATCGAGCAGGGGCTGGCGCGCTATGGCATGCATCTGGGAACGGCGTTCCAGTTGATCGATGACGTGCTCGACTATTCGGGCGACGCGGCTCAAACCGGAAAAAATCTGGGCGACGATCTTAATGAGGGCAAGCCGACGCTGCCCCTGATCCATGTAATGCAACACGGGTCGCCTCAGCAAGCAGAGCTCGTACGCGCGGCGATCGAGCACGGCGGACGGAACGAATTCGAGCCTGTGATCGCCGCGATACGCGCAACGGGCGCGCTTGAGTACGCCCGGCGCATGGCCGAGGAAGAGGTGCGGGAAGCCCGCAAAGCAATTGCAGAGCTGACAAAATCAACATACAAGGATTCTTTGCTAGAATTGACCACCTTCGCGGTCGAGCGCGTTTATTAATTCCCGAATCGCTCGTCCTTCTGTACTGCTTCCTGTTCGACTCGGGGTGTAGCTCAGCCTGGTAGAGTACTGCGTTCGGGACGCAGGAGTCGCTGGTTCGAATCCAGTCACCCCGACCAGTTCCCGCTAAACGGGGGATCTCCATGGGCGGCAGACCGACGGGTATAATGGCTTCGTGTCGCCCGCCGCGGCGCTTGTCCGGCATCCCAGCGTGACCAAGCTTCTTGTCCTGATCATTGCCGCCGCCGTCATCTACGTGGTACTGACTGGTGTTTTCCGCACGCGCCGGCCGCGTGCCGAGTCTGCGCCTGAAAAATCCGCGGAACCGATGGTTCCCTGCGTCCACTGCGGTGTGAATCTTCCGCGCAGCGAGGCCCTTGAATCCGGGGGGCGCTTCTACTGCAACGAAGAGCACCGCCGGCTCGCTTCCGGCTGATTGGCGGATATGGCGAGCGTCGCGATGCTGCCGTTGTCCTGGCCGCCGCAGCAGGCGGCGGTGGCTGACTCCTTCTGGGTTTCGCTGAAGTACTTCAATTTCTACCGCATCGCTGTTGCGGCGATGTTCCTGCTCGCTGCCTTGATCTACGGGGACACACTTGGCCTTGGAACCCACGATCTCGCAGTTTTTACCTATACAAGCGTCCTCTACCTGGCGCTCGCCGTGCTGTTTCAGGTCGTACTGCGCAAGGTGCCCGCGTATTTCAATCTGCAACTGACGCTGCATGTAATCGCCGACATCATTTCGCTGGTTGTGCTGATGTTTGCCTCGGGCGGCATCCACAGTGGGCTCGGCGTGATGCTGCTGATATCCCTCGCGGGCGCGGCGCTCGTGAGCAGGGGAACGCTGATGCTGTTTTATGCAGCGCTGGCATCAATTGCCTTGCTCCTGGAGCAGTCATATTGGGTGCTGGTGCACGATGTCAGCACCGCGAACTTCCTGCAGCCTGGGCTGCTGTCGATCGGATATTTCGCGACGGCGCTCATTACCAATCAGCTTGCACAACGGCTAATCATGAACGAGCGACTCGCGTGGCAACGTGGCGCGGACCTCGCCGACCAGCTGCGCATAAACGAGCTCGTGATTCAGGACGTGCAGGACGGCGTTCTCGTCGTGGACGCCCATGGCCTTGTGCACCAGCACAATCCACGCGTGGCGGCTTTGCTCGGGCGACCCACACCCGAGTTGGGACAGATCGAAGAGTACTCCGAGGAGTTGGCGCATCGGCTTGCCGCCTGGCGGGGCTCCAGCGGACAAAGCAGCGTGAACATCGATTTTGCCGAAAGCGGACGCGTTGTGCGGGCGCGGTTTGTCGCGGCGGGTGTCGCAGGCGGGAATTTCAGCCTGGTGTTCCTGGAGGACCTTTCCAAGCTCCAGGAGCAGGCACAGCAACTCAAGCTCGCCGCCCTGGGACGGCTTACCGCCAACATTGCGCATGAGATTCGTAACCCGCTTTCGGTCATTACGCACGCGGGCGATCTGTTGCAGGAAGAGCGCCGCGAACCTCAGAGAGATCGAATGGTACAGATCATCCGTGACAATGCGCGGCGCCTTGACCGCATGGTGAGTGATGTGCTGGAGCTGACGCGGCGCGACCGAGTCCAGCCCGAATTGATTCGAGTGGGGCAATATCTTGCCGCATTCATCGACGAGTTCGCCCAGAGTGAAGGCGTCCCGAGCCAGACCTTTGCCGTCGAGGTTCCTGATGAAATTGCGATGGAATTCGACCGCGTACATCTCAATCAGATAATGTGGAATCTGCTGCGCAACGCGTGGCGGCACTGCCGCAAGCAGGCGGGCAGCGTGCGTCTGGTAGCGTCGCAGCGCGCCAATCGAGTAGAATTGCATGTAATCGATGACGGCGACGGCGTGGCGGCGGCCTTGCGGGGACAGCTGTTCGAGCCGTTTTTCACCACCTTTTCGAGCGGTACGGGACTGGGCCTATATATTGCCCGCGAGTTGTGCACAGCTAATGGCGCGAGTCTCGAATATCTCGATAGCGCCCAGGGCGCGAATTTCAGAATTCTATGGCAGGCAGCGTAGCTAACCGGAGCGCGGAACGGCGTGTGAGCTCCCAGCGCACTGTCCTCGTCATCGATGACGAAGCGGACATCCGCGAATTGCTTGAATTGTCGTTGGTCCGCATGGGGCTCGCCGTCGAATCCGCCGGTTCCTTGGCGGCAGCGAGGCAGCTGCTGCAATCCAGGCAATACGATCTGTGCCTCACGGACATGCGACTGCCTGACGGTGACGGATTGGAACTCGTGCGCTACATCGGCTCGCAATGCGCCGACCTGCCGGTCGCCGTGATTACCGCGTTTGGCAGCACCGAAAACGCAGTGGCGGCACTTAAGGCCGGCGCCTTCGATTACCTCTCCAAACCGCTGTCGCTTGACCAGTTGCGCGCGCTGATCAAATCGGCGCTGTCGCTTCCGCAGAAAACCGTGGCGGCGAGATCCGGCGATTACGAAATTCTTGGCGCGAGCCCCGCAATCGAGCATACGCGCTCGATGATAGAGAAGCTGGCGCGCAGCCAGGCGCCGATTTACATCACAGGCGAGTCCGGTAGCGGCAAGGAGCTGGCAGCGCGGCTGATTTACGCCAAGGGGGCACGACGAGAGAAGGCATTCGTACCGGTCAACTGCGGTGCAATTCCAGAAAATCTCATGGAAAGCGAATTCTTCGGCTATAAGAAGGGCGCGTTTACGGGTGCCGATAACGATCGCGACGGATTTTTCCAGGCCGCTAACGGCGGCACGTTGTTTCTGGACGAAGTTGCCGACTTGCCGCTCGCGATGCAGGTGAAGCTCTTGCGCGCGATTCAGGAGAAGCGCGTTCGCAAAATCGGGGCGACAGCAGAAGACCTTGTGGACGTACGCATCATCTGCGCAACGCACCAGAATCTGGCGGAAAGCGTGGAGTCTGGCAAATTCCGCCAGGACCTGTATTACCGGCTGGCCGTGATCGAGTTGAAAATGCCGCCGCTTCGGGAGTGCCGCGAGGACATTCCGGTACTGGCCGATGCAATCCTGAAGCGGCTTTCGGCCAAGGACGGCAAAAGCGCGGCCCGGTTCTCCGCGGAGGCGAAAAAGGCGCTTGCCGCCTATGATTTTCCGGGGAACGCCCGTGAACTGGAGAACATACTGGAGCGCGCCATCGCGCTTGCGGCAACCGACGAGATCCAGCCGGAGGATCTTCAGCTCTCACCACCGGGGTTTGTCGCCGGGGAGAAGGCCGCGCCGAACTCTAAATGGCCGCTGCAGGAATATCTCGATCGCATCGAGCGGGAGGCCATTCTGGAAGCGCTCGAAAGGACGCGCTTCAACCGCACGGCGGCGGCCAAGCTTCTCGGCATCACGTTCCGGGCGATGCGTTACCGCATGGAGCGGCTCGGTATTCGCTAGTGGTGCACTGCACGATCGAAAATTGCAGCCCGTCGCCGTGCAGGCGGAACGCGGAAATTTGCTGGCAGGGCGCGATTGCGCGGATCGGCCGACGCATCGCGCATCGTGCGGTAACCCTTGGAAACTGCCGGTAACGATTTCCCGCCGGACCTCGATTGGCTGGCCACGGAGGATGGGCCGGCAGCAGCGGTTCAGGTTCCCTCGCCGAATTGTGACGAGCGGCCCGAGGAATCAGACGTGACACTGCTTGTGGT
>JBGPLD010000045.1:0-7162 GCA_041486325.1 Gammaproteobacteria bacterium | reverse complement strand
TGGAATCGATGATCTCGAGCCCCGTCCCGACCCGCGCCGAGGTGTCCGACGTCGCCAATGCCGTGCTCGACGGCACCGACGCGGTGATGCTCTCGGCGGAGACCGCCAGCGGCAAGTATCCGGTCGAAACCATAGCGGCGATGAGCCGCATCTGCGAGGTGGCGGAGGACTCCGCCGAAGTCACGCTAGACGAGCATTTCCTGCACCGCGTCTTCACCCGCGTCGACCAGTCGATCGCCATGGCGGCGCTGTTCACCGCCTATCACCTCAAGGTCAAAGCGATCGCGGCGCTGACCGAATCGGGCTCGACCGCGCTGTGGATGTCGCGGCTGAACTGCGGCGTGCCGATCTACGCGCTCACTTCCCAGACCGCGACGCGCTACCGCTGCGCGCTTTTCCGTGACACTTATCCGTTGATGGTGAAATACGCCGGCCAGAACCGGGAGGAATTGCTCGAAGAGGCAGAGAACGTGCTCGTGAAGAACGGCGCGGTGCAGAAGGGCGACCTCATCGTCCTCACGATCGGCGAGCCGATCGGCAAGGCCGGTGGGACCAACACCATGAAAATAGTGAAAGTCGGGGAGCATCGGCGCGCCTGAGGCGCCGGCCGGCCCTGAATCTCAGCCGCCAAGAACTGCACCCATGGCAGAAAAGCGCCTCGGCATCATCATGCACGGCGTGACGGGCCGCATGGGAACAAACCAGCACTTGGCGCGCTCGATCGTGGCGATTCGCCAGCAGGGCGGAGTGCGGCTTTCAGACGGCACCCGCGTCATGCCTGATCCCATCCTCGTCGGCCGCAACGCCGGGAAGCTCGGAAAGCTAGCGGCGGAGCACGGCGTCAGGCGCTGGACCACGGACCTGGATGCGGCGCTCGAGAACCGCGACGACACCGTCTTTTTCGATGCCGCTTCCACCCAGCTGCGGCCGGTGATCCTGAAAAAGGCGATCGCCGCGAAAAAGCACGTCTATTGCGAGAAACCGGTGGCGACCTCGCTTGCCGAGGCCCTCGGGCTATTCCGCGCGGCCCGGAAAGCCAAGGTCAGGCACGGCGTGGTGCAGGACAAGCTGTGGCTGCCCGGCTTGCAGAAAATCAGGATGCTGCGCGACCAAGGCTTTTTCGGCCGCATCCTTTCGATTCGCGGCGAATTCGGCTACTGGGTGTTCGAGGGCGACCGGCAGCCGGCGCAGCGTCCCTCATGGAACTACCGCAAAAAGGACGGCGGCGGCATCATTCTCGACATGCTGTGCCACTGGCGCTACGTGCTCGACAACCTGTTCGGGAAGGTCAAGAGCGTGTCCTGCCTCGGCGCCACGCATGTACCGGAGCGCTGGGACGAAGACGGCAGGAAGTACAAGGCGACCGCCGACGATGCCGCGTACGCAACCTTCCGGCTGGAGGGCGGCGTCATCGCGCACATGAACAGCTCCTGGTGCGTGCGCGTGCGCCGCGACGATCTTGTGACCTTCCAGGTGGACGGCACTCACGGCTCGGCGGTGGCGGGCCTGACGCGCTGCTTCACCCAGGAGGCCGCTGCAACGCCCCGGCCGGTATGGAACCCGGACGTCAGGCAGGCGCACGATTTTACTGCCGACTGGCGGGAAGTCCCCGACGATATCGTCTATGACAACGCCTTCAAGGCACAGTGGGAATTGTTCATTCGCCACGTCTGCGAAGGCGGACCGTTCCGGTGGAACCTGCTCGAGGGCGCCAAGGGACTTCAGCTGGTCGACTGCGCGCTGAAGAGCTGGAGGCTGCGGCGCTGGATCGACGTGCCGGCGCTGAAGGTCTGAGAGATCGGAATCGAGCAATCGCTCGGAGGATTCATGAACGCACCGGACCAGCTTGCACTCCGGATCAAATTGCCGGTGGCGTCGGGCAGATTTGAGGAGTTCCGCCTGAGCGCGCCGCACGAATTCGGCGCGCTCGGCGGGAAAAACTTCAATCGCATCGCGCTCGCGGCGGTGCACGTGGTCGCCGACCCGCTGTCGGCGCGCAATCCCTGGCTCGAGGCGGCGATCGACTGGGAACGCACCATCGCGTACCGGTGTCATGTCTGGTCGCTCGGCCTGGGCGTGGCCGAGGCGATGGACACCGCCCAGCGCGGCATGGGCCTGGACTGGAGAAACTCGCTCGAGCTGATCCGCCGCTCGGTCGATGCGTCGAAGAGCATCGACGGCGCGGTCCTGTTCAGCGGCGCCGGTACCGATCAGCTTCCGCCTTCGCCCGCGGTGACCGTAGAACAGGTCATCGCCGCGTACGAGGAGCAGTGCGCGGCCATCGAGGGGCTCGGAGGGCGCATTATCCTCATGGCAAGCCGCGCGCTTGCCGTCTGTGCGGCATCGCCCGACGATTATCGCCAAGTGTATTCGCGCATTCTTTCCCAGGTAAGGCAGCCGGTGATCATTCACTGGCTGGGCGAGATGTTCGATCCGGAGCTCCTCGGCTACTGGGGCGAGAGAGACCACCGCAAGGCAATGGACGTCGCGCTTTCTGTCATCGCAGCAAACGCCGCCAAGGTGGACGGCATCAAGATTTCTCTGCTCGACAAGGAGACGGAAGTCGAAATGCGCCGCCGATTGCCCGGAGAGGAGCCTGGGGACCCTTCCGTTTCGACCCGGCGCGTGCGCATGTACACGGGCGACGATTTCAATTTTCCCGAGCTGATCGAGGGCGACAAGGACGGGCACTCGGATGCGCTGCTCGGCATCTTCGACGCGATCGCCCCGGCTGCGTCCGCCGCGCTCTCCGCGCTCGCAGCGAACGACCGCAAGGCCTATCGCGACATACTCGCACCCACGGTACCGCTCTCGCGCCACATCTTCGGCGCGCCTACGCGCTTCTACAAGACCGGCCTCGCTTTCCTTGCCTGGTTGAACGGCCACCAGGAGCATTTCGTCATGGTAGGCGGCCAGCAGTCGGCCCGCTCGATCTTGCATCTGGCTGAGACCTTCCGGCTTGCGGACGCGGCCGGATTGCTGCGGGACCCCGAGCTCGCCTGCTCCCGCATGCGCCAGCTGCTGGCGGTTCACGGCATCAATTGACCGCCAAGGATGCCGAGGACGCAAAGGTTAATGCAGAAAGAGGGTTCCTTGGCGTCCTTGGCGGTTTATGAACATCGATGAGTTACTCTCCACCTGACCCGAATCTGCTCTCGCTTAACACGGCGACGGTGCGGGAAAAGTGGAACCTGCGCCAGATGATCGATGGTTGCGCGCGCCACGGCATCTGCGGCATCTCGCCCTGGCGCGATAAGCTGGCCGAATTGGGCGCTAAGGAAGCGGCAAAACGGATTCGCGATCGGGGGCTCACGGTAACCGGCCTTTGCCGGGGCGGAATGTTTCCGGCTGCGGACCGGAAAGGACGGAGGGCCGCGATCGACGACAATCTCAGGGCCATCGACGATGCCGCGATGCTTGAGGCGAAATGCCTGGTACTGGTGGTCGGGGGATTACCGGAAGGCTCGAAGGACCTGGAGGGCGCGCGCACGATGGTGCGCGACGGGATCGGCGAGGTGCTTGATCACGCACGCTCCGCCGGCGTGCCACTCGCGATCGAGCCTCTGCATCCGATGTACTGCGCCGACCGCGCCTGCGTTAACACCATGGCGCATGCGCTCGACCTGTGCGACGAGCTTGGCGCGGGCTTGGGCATCGCGGTGGACGCGTACCACGTCTGGTGGGACCCGGGGCTGAAGAATCAGATCGAGCGCGCCGGCGACAAGCGCCTGCTCGCATTCCATATTTGCGACTGGCTGGTTCCCACTATGGACCTGCTCACCGACCGCGGCATGATGGGCGACGGCGTCATCGACCTGCCGCTCATCCGCTCGTGGATGGAGCAGGCGGGATACCGCGGCTTCCACGAAGTCGAGATCATGTCGGCGAGCAACTGGTGGAAGCGCGATGCGGACGAAGTGCTTGCCACCTGCCGCGTACGGCACCAGACGGCCTGCTGAAGGCGGCACGCCAAAATATGGCGTCGGCTCCGGGCGGCGGGTAAAATCACGACTTCGCGCACCCCGGTTTACGGAAATTTCGGAGGAATCGTTCCCATGGACAAGAATCTGCTCTCCAGAACCGCCGCGGCCATGGTGGCCAGGGGGAAGGGCCTGCTCGCCGCAGACGAATCCAGCGGCACCTGCGAGAAGCGCTTCGCATCGGTCGGCGTGGAGTGCACCGAGCAGAACCGCCGAAGCTATCGCGACCTGTTGTTTTCCACCGGTGGAATCGAGCAATTCATAAGCGGAGTGATCCTTTTTGACGAGACTCTGCGACAGGGCACCGTGTCAGGCAATGTGCCGTTCCCGATCTACCTGGAGAAGAAGGGCATCATTCCCGGGATCAAGGTGGACAAGGGCACGCACGACCTTGCGCTCTGCGCCGGTGAGAAAGTGACCGAGGGGCTGGACGGCCTGCGCGGCAGGCTCGCCGAATATTTCAAGCTCGGCGCCCGCTTTGCCAAGTGGCGCGCGGTGATCACCATCGGCCCCGGAATTCCCAGTCACACCTGTCTCTACGCCAACGCGCACGCGCTGGCGCGTTATTCGGCGCTGTGCCAGGAAGCCTCCATCGTGCCCATCGTCGAGCCGGAGGTTTTGCTCGACGGCAACCACACCATCGAGCATTGCTACGAAGCGACGGACGCGACGCTTTCGGCGCTGTTCGCGGCAATGCGCGCCCACAATGTTTCATTCGAGCACACGATCCTCAAGGCGTCGATGGTGGTTTCGGGCAAGGATTGCGCGAAGCAGGCCGGTGTGGAACAGGTGGCCGAGGAGACGGTGCGCTGTCTCAAGCGCACGGTGCCGGCGGCGCTGCCGGGTATCGTGTTTCTCTCAGGCGGCCAGAGCGACGAAGCCGCGACCGCGCACCTCAACGAAATGGCAAGAATGCCGGGCTTGCCGTGGCCGCTCACGTTTTCCTACAGCCGAGCTTTGCAGAATCCGGCGCTCAGGGCCTGGCGCGGTTCACCCGGAAATGCCGCCGCGGCGCAGCGCGCGTTCCACCACCGCGCCCGAATGAATGGGCTTGCCTCTGAGGGCAGGTATCGGCCGGAACTGGAGAGACAGGCGGCATAGCGAAACCATGACGGCGCCGCTTTACCAGTCTAGCCTGAAGAGCCTGCCCCTGGTCGGGCGCGGCAAAGTGCGCGACATCTACGCCGTGAACGGCGAGCGCCTGCTCATCGTCACCAGCGACCGGCTGTCGGCATTCGACGTGGTTCTTCCGGATCCTATTCCGGACAAGGGCCGCGTGCTGAACGCGATGTCCAATTTCTGGTTCAGGAAGCTCGGTCACATAGTGTCGAATCATCTGGACGGAGTTGTGCCGGAAGGGCTGGTCAAGGGCGGTGACGAAGAGGCACAAGTAAAAGGCCGCTCGGTCGTGGTGAAGAAGCTGAAGCCTCTCCCGATCGAAGCGGTAGTGCGCGGCTATCTCATCGGCTCGGGCTGGAAGGACTACCAGAAGACCGGCGCAGTGTGCGGGATTCCGCTCCCTGCAGGCCTGAAGCAGGCCGACAGGCTGCCGGAGGCGATTTTCACCCCCGCGACCAAGGCAGTCGCCGGCGCGCACGACGAGAACATTTCATTTGACCGGGTCGAGAAGATGATCGGCAATGAGCTTGCAGCCAAAGTGCGCGACCTTAGCATTCGCCTATACAGCGAGGCGGCCGACTACGCGCGCGAGCGCGGCATCATCATCGCCGACACCAAGTTCGAGTTCGGCACGGACGAAAAGGGGAATCTCGTTCTGATCGACGAGGCGCTCACCGCGGACTCCTCTCGATACTGGCCTGCGGACCAGTACCGGCCCGGCACCAGCCCGCCTTCCTTCGACAAGCAGTACGTGCGCGATTACCTCGAGACGCTGGACTGGAACAAGGCGCCGCCCGCGCCGCGGCTTCCACCCGAAGTGATAGCAATGACTTCGGAAAAATACCGCGAGGCCCTCTACCGCCTGACCGGGCAGAAACTGAGAGGATGAAAATGGCCCGCCGCGCCCCGCGCGTAGGCATCGTCATGGGAAGCGCAAGCGACTGGCAGATCATGCGCGAGGCGGCGAAGCAGCTCACCGATTTCGCGGTGCCGTTCGAATCCAAGGTGCTTTCGGCACACCGCTCGCCCGACGCGCTCATTGAATGGGTCGGGCGTTTGGGCGCCAAGGGCGTCAAGTGCTTCATAGCCGGCGCCGGCGGCGCCGCGCATCTCGCCGGCGTGATCGCGGCGAAGACGACAGTTCCGGTGCTCGGCGTTCCGATTCCCTCGAAATATCTTAAGGGACTGGATTCGCTTCTTTCGACGGTACAGATGCCCAAGGGCATTCCCGTCGCGACTTTCGCAATCGGCGAGGCCGGCGCGGCCAATGCGGGCCTGTTCGCGGTGGCCATGCTTGCCCAAGGGGACGCGAAACTTGCCAGGCGCCTGGCGCAATTCCGCCGCAGCCAGGCCGAAGCGGTCAAGAACTCCAAGCTTTCCGGCGGTTGAGCTGCGGACTTGTCGGCGCCCGATCACCGGCTGCATGCCCGGCGCCTGATGCGATTGCCGCGAGTGCCGCGACAAGGCCGTGCCGTGATCAGTGCCGTCAAGAACGCCGTAAAAATTCTCAAGCGGGGCGGGCTGGTCGCTTTTCCCACCGAAACGGTCTACGGACTGGGCGCCGATGCCTCGAACCCAGCTGCTGTCGCGCGCATTTACGCCGTGAAGGGCCGGCCTTCGACTCATCCGGTCATCGTTCACATCGGCTCGGCCGAACACTTGTCGGGCTGGGCGCGGGAGATTCCCGAAGCGGCAGCAAGGCTTGCCGCGCGCTTCTGGCCGGGGCCGTTGACACTGGTGCTGAAGCGCGCGCCGGGCGTTGGCGATTTTCTCACCGGCGGGCAGGACAGCGTCGGACTGCGGGTCCCCGGCCATCCGGTCGCGCTTGAACTGCTGCGCCAGTTCGGCGCGGGGGATGATGGGCGCAGATTAATTGGCGTGGCCGCCCCCTCGGCCAATAAGTTTGGCCGGATCAGCCCCACGACCGCGGATCACGTGCGCGACGACCTCGGAGATGACGTCGATATGGTGCTCGACGGCGGCCCCTGCGAGGTCGGCATCGAGTCCACCATCGTCGATCTTTCGCGTGGCCGGCCGGTATTGCTGCGCCCGGGCCGCATCAG